>NZ_VFWS01000093.1:0-21435 GCF_006443065.1 Mesorhizobium sp. B1-1-5
CCACCTTCTCCCACAAGGGGAGAAGGAGAAGGCGCTAGCCTTTGAACTCCTTCGCCAGCAAATACAGCTCCACCGATTCATCGCGCGAGGCCGGCGGCTTCACGTGATGGACGGAGCGGAAATTCTGCTTCAGCAATGACAAAAGCTCGTTCTCGGCGCCGCCCTGAAACGCCTTGGCGAGGAAATGCCCGCCGGGCTTCAGGACGTGCAGCGCGAAATCGGCCGCGACCTCGCACAGATGCATGGTGCGCAGATGGTCGGTGCGGCGGTGACCGGTCGTGGGTGCGGCCATATCGGACAGCACCACGTCCGGCTGGGCACCGAGCGCCTCGGCAAGTTTTTGCGGCGCGTCGGGATCGAGGAAATCCATCTGCAGGATGACGGCGCCCGGAACCGCGGCCATTTCGAGATAGTCGATGCCGACGACATGTGGGTTTTCCGCCGTCGACTTCGTCCGCGCGGCCGCCACCTGGCACCAGCCGCCGGGCGCAGCGCCGAGGTCGATGATCTTCATGCCGGGCTTCAGCAGATGATGCTTGTCGTCGATCTCGATCAGCTTGTAGGCGGCGCGCGAGCGGTAGCCGTCGGCCTTGGAGCGCTGCACATAAGGATCGTTCATGTGGCGCTCGAGCCAGCGGCGCGAGGATTCCTTCAAGCCGCTCTTCTTCTTGATCCTGGTCTTGAGGACTCGAATGCCGGCGGAACCCGGCTTGTCCGGTTTTCTAGCCATCAACGGCCTCGCCCGCCATCGCGCCAGACACCGTCATCAGCCATCAGCTCGCTCAAAATTCCCTCGCGCAGGCCGCGGTCGGCGACGCGCAAGCGTTCGGACGGCCAGACGCCGCGGATCGCTTCCAGGATGGCGCAGCCGGCGAGCACGAGGTCGGCGCGGTCGGCGCCGATGCAGGGATTGGCACAGCGCTGCTGGAAATCCCAGCCGATCAGCCGCTCGATCATGCGGTCGACGCTGTCGCGGTCCATCCACAGGCCGTCGACGCGGCGGCGGTCGTAGCGATCGAGATCGAGATGCACGCCGGCCAGCGTCGTCACCGTGCCGGAGGTACCGAGCAGGTGGAAGTTGGGACTTGCCAGCACATGTGCCAGCCGGTCGCGGCCGTCGAAGACCTTCAACCGCGCGGCCACGTCGTCGACCATGGCGGCAAAGGTCTCGCGCGTGACCGTGCGGCCGCCGAAGCGCTCGGCGAGCGACACCACGCCGACGGGCAGCGAGGTCCAGGAGACAATATGGTTGGCGAGCCGCGGAGAGCGCCGTCCGGTCAGGTCGATCAGCGCGATTTCCGACGAGCCGCCGCCGATGTCGAACAGCACCACGCCTTGCGTGTCGCGCTCGACCAGCGAGCCGCAACCGGAAACGGCAAGGCGGGCCTCGGTCTGGCGGTCGATGATCTCGAGCTTCAGTCCGGCCTCGCGCTCCACCCGATCTAGGAACTCGACGCCGTTTGCGGCCGAACGGCAGGCTTCGGTGGCGATCAGCCTGGCTTTCCTGATCTTGCGGTTGCGCAGCTTCTCGCCACAGATCTTCAGCGCCTCGACCGCGCGGTCCATCGCGGCCTGGCTTAGCCGGCCGCTGGCGGTCAGGCCCTCGCCCAGCCTGACGATGCGCGAGAAAGCGTCGATGACGCGGAACTGGCCGTGACGGCCAGGCACCGCGACCAGCAGCCGGCAATTGTTGGTGCCGAGGTCGAGTGCGGCGAAGACAGGCAATTCCTGTTGCGGCGGACGCTGCGGGGTCGCCAGCCTTGGCTCAACCGGCGAAAGCCCGCTCGGAGGCTGCCTTGCCGCCATGGCGGCAGGCGCGGCATGCGGCACAGCGACGTTCTCGTCGCGCGCGAACACCTTGCGGCCGCGCTTGCGCTTGCGTCGCTTGCGCGTCTTGCCTTTCTGCTGATCGCCATGCTGGTCGGCCTGGCTTAGGCCAATCTGTCGCTGGCCGGCATGTCTTTGGTGCGCGCCCGCGTGGCGGCTGAATCGCGCCGTGTGCGGGCCCGCCGATTGCGTCGGCGATGCCCCGGACATGCCCACTGCCGACGCGCCCGCGCCGGTATCGTGGTCTTCCACTTTAGTTCCTTCCGGCGCCGCGCGAACCGGGAGCGGACGCAGCAGGCACCTCGATTTGTTTCAAGTTGGCAACAGAGTAGCAGCGCAGTTCACAATCACCAAGAGCGCGAGGCCGAATTTCGCTAACGTCGCATTTTGCCGGATCACGTTGGGACAATGTCTTGCCGGTTGAATAGCCGGCTTCAATCAGGCATGTCTGAAATGAAGGTTCGAAGGGTTGGGCAACATCAAAATCAATGAGTTGCAACGCATGATGACGACGCCATGAATTGGAGGCGCTATTTCTGGCCGGTCATAGGCATCGCGGCCGTGGCGTTCTCGCTGTGGCTGCTCATCCACGAACTGCGCGGCGTTTCGCTCGACGACGTCTGGGCCGGCATTGCCGCCATCCCGCCGCGCGACTGGGTGCTCACGGCACTGAGCGCGGTCGTCGCCTATGCCTCGCTCGCCGGCTACGACCACATCGCGCTGCTGCATATCGGCAAGAAAGTATCGTGGCTGTTCGTCACGCTGTGCTCCTTCACCACTTACGCGGTGTCGCACAATATCGGCGGCTCGGTGTTTTCCGGCGCGGTCATCCGTTACCGCGCCTACGGCACGCGAGGGCTGACCGGCCAGGAGGTCGGCGTGCTGGTGGCGATCTGCTGGTTCACCTTCATCCTGTCCAGCGTTTTTCTCGGCGGCCTCGTGTTGTTGCTGGAACCGCAGATCATCGATCGTTTCACGGGCGCGCCGCATCACGGCGCCGCATTCGCCGCAGGGCTCGCCATGCTCATCCTTGCCGGCGCCTACGCCTTCGGCAGTTGGCTGCGGCTGAGACCGCTGAAGATAGGCAGCTTCCAGCTGCACTATCCGGCGCTGCCGATCGTGGCGCGGCAATTGCTGATCGGGCCGGTCGAACTGCTGGGGGCCGCCGCGATCATCTATTTTGCCCTGCCCGAGATCGGCAATCCGGGCTATTTCGTGGTGCTCGGGGTGTTCATGGTGTCGTTCTCGATCGGCCTCCTGTCGCACGCGCCTGGCGCGCTCGGCGTGTTCGAATTCGTCTTCCTCACCGGGCTTTCGGACATGGATCCGGTCCGCGTGCTCGCCGCGCTTCTGGTGTTCCGCCTGTTCTATCTCATCATTCCGCTGCTGATCGGCCTTGGCGTGGTGCTCTATTTCGAGCATTCCCAATACAGCAAAGGCGAGAGCTGAGCCTTCGGCGCCTGGCGGCAGAGCCAATGCATGTCGCCCAAAGCGTGGAACGGCTTTGGCAGAACGACATGCATCGGACAAGGCTCAAAAAGCCTGCGTTGATCTCAGCTGCGGGCTTGACTATTTTCCGATGGCGGCTACAAGGCAGCGCTCGCGGCACATGAGCCGCCCGCATCGCGCGATACCAGACGCGCCTGCTGGGGAATAGGTTAACGGTAGACCCACGGACTCTGACTCCGTTAGTCCTGGTTCGAATCCAGGTTCCCCAGCCACTCTTATTTTTCGCAATAAAATCAGAGGTTTAGCTCTTTTTAGAGGCGGCTAAGTGATACATTGCTGGGCACCTCTAGGCCCACCCTGTGGAAATCGCTTCCCCCATTGGATGGCCTTGTCGCGGGCCTCATTGTCCGCCTCGTTGATTTCCTTCAGTCGCTCAATGAGCGCGTGAAAGCGGTCGTTCGGAATGAAGGTGTCGGGTTTGGCTATCATCACGCCGCCTCTTGTAGGGAAACGTCCTCGCGGCAGATTGCTGTAGATTTTGGACAAGGATGGGTTCAGCTATTAACCTAAGCGGGATACGCTATTCGCATATCACAAGCGCTGCCCCTGAAATTTGGAGTGCGAAAGATGACCGATCTTGTAGGTCCGAAAGGATTGCTCACCAGCATTGTCGGACTCGGCGCTTTTGTTCCTGTATTATTATTTATAATTATTATTTGCTATATCGTCATTAAGGACCTTCCGACTATGGATCGGCAAGGTCGATATCTGTCACACTTTATATTTAGTCGGAAGAGAGAATGGAAAATTCTGCTTTCTCTCTGGTTTTTAGGCGCGGGTATGATGCTTGCCACAGCCATAATGTCAAAGTTGTAGTTTCTCTGCTATCGGCTTCTTGAGTTCAAAAAATTTCCGGGCCTGCTCTGCCTACGCACCTCGTCTGCCACGACGCCGCGCATGGACCGCTCAAGCTGCTTCTGCATCTGCTTAGCGAGGTCGGCGTTCTGCTTCGGGTGCCGGCGCTGCCATTGACGGTGATCGGCGCATTGATCTGGATCGGCTGCGCAACCGGCGTGTTCTGGTTCGCCGTCATGTGAGCGCGGCGCACGCCCGGCGCGCTGCCGACATAGCCGCCACCGTCGAAGTCCGCGAGCGCGCCACGGTGAAGGGCCTCAAGGTTGCCGACGCCGATCCGGTCGGTTGTCCGCTTTGACATGACATATTCGCCCTTATGGACCATGCCCGCCGGCTCATACTTCCCCGCGCGAAGAGCGGGCATCACAATGGCCGTTCTGCATGGCCGGAAGTCCTGCCGAGGTGGTTGACCGTGGGGGTCTGTGACCTAGCTTAGGGTTCAGAATGGACCGTCCGGACTCCCCAAAAAGCGGATTGGAACGCACCGTGGGAGAACTTTTGGGATATTGACGATGGAGAGGTGCGAGTCGGCTTTTCGGAACATTGACGGCGGGCGACAACCGGCGGCCACGGTATCTTCGAGCTTCGGTTCGAGCGCACATCTTCTGCGCCGGCATCTTCTGCCGGCGCTTGACCGCGCTCCGCAACGCAACAAATACATTCGCACGGCACTGCAGGGCCCGAAGCAGTGACAGCTTTCGAGAGCAGCAGCAGCTTTAGCCGGCATCGGGGAGAAGACCCAAACACCGCTTCGCGAACTTAAGTTGCACCCAACACCACATGGGCACGACGATGCCAAATCATCTTGCCGAAATTTACACAAATAACACAGATCTCGCCATCCAGGGCGGGATTGCGATACTCGTACTGGCGGGCGTCTTTCTTGTGCTCCGGCATGCGCTTGTCGCAGTGCTGCGGAGTCGCCCGAAACCAAATGCCTACCTGAAGGAATGCAAGCCTGTTCCTCTCGAGGAGGTTCCTTGGGTCTGGGAACGCCCGGTCGACCTTGCAACCGGACCTGGTTCTTCTCAGGCTGTCGTGTCCTCGGATGCGGATGCCCGGCCTCAGGATGCAAACTACCGTCAGTTCGGGGTGCGAATCGAGCATTTCGAGATGATCTCCGAAGCTTATGAGAGTTCGCCAGGCGACCTGCCCTTCGCTTCCCCGACAAACATCGCTACGGCCTCACCTCCCCGTGTTCGCTGGCCTATCGGTCTTGTATCAGGCCTGGGCATCGCCACGATCTGCCTGGCCGTGTCGCTTGGCTATACGATGACGAGACAGAATTGGGTCGAAAGCGCACCCGCCATTTCGCGGGCCCAGAATCCCTCCCAGCCCGATCTTTCGCGATCCTTCCCGGGTCCGGCGAGTGCTGCATTGGATATGGAGGGACCAGCCCAGGGCGACGGGCGTACGAATGCCGAATCGCCTGGCCCGGATCTCGCGGCTGCCAAGGCTGAAGTCGAGGCTGCTCGTGCTCAGGCATCCGCTGCGAGGGATCTGGCCGGCCAGGAGCACCGAACTGTGGAAGAAGAGCGCGCCAGAAGCGCCTCTCTGCAGAGTGCGCTCTTGGAATCGCGCAAGCAGATCGACGCGCTGAGGACAAGCGTGGCAGCAGCCGACAACGCATACGGGGAGCGTTTGCGCAACGAACTCGCGGCAGCCCGCACATATGACGCATTGCAGCGCCTTGCGGGAGACGCTCGCAGGCTGCTGGGCGAGAGCATCAACTATGTCGTTACGCAGATGCCGGCTGCTCATCTGGAGCGTCAGCGAACTGAATTGATGGCGCGCGACCTATCCCAAGCGCGGGCGCAAATTTCACAGCTTCAGGCCACGGCCGCCGAGGACCGCGCCAGCGCCAAGGCCTCGCTTGCGCAAGTGAACGGAGTACTTGACGACGAGCGCCGGAAGTCGAAGGACCTTCGTGGCGACCTCGCCGCAATGGAACTGTCCAAGGCCGCGATCGCGGATAAGGCTGAGCGGGAACGAACCGGTGCAGCCACAGCGAGAGGACGGGTGGAGCAGACCGCAGCCGAGACGGCGCAGGCTCTGACACGGGCACACGCTTCCGCAGCATCGACCCGTGAGGACCTCGATAAAGCCCGCCTCGAGCGCGACGCGGCGGAACAGGAACGAGCCAAGGCTGCCTCAGCAAAAGAGCGTGCGGAGCAGACCGCAGCCGAGACGGCGCAGGCTCTGACACGAGCACGCGCTACCGCAGCATCGATCCATGAGGACCTCGATAAAGCCCGCCTCGAGCGTGACGCGGCTGAACAGGAACGAGCCAGGGCTGTGTCAGCAAGAGAGCGTGCGGAGCAGACTGCAGCCGAAGCGACGCAGGCTCTGACACGAGAACGCGCTTCAGCAGTCTCGGCCCAAGAGGATCTCGACAAGGCCCGCCTCGAGCGCGACGCGTCCCGAACACTTTTGGGACAGGCCGCCCTCAGATTGAAAGAGGCTCTGGACGAGCAACGTGAGGCCACCGTTGCTCTGGCCCGCGACTTGGCCGCCGCGCGCGCGGACAATGACAAGCTCAGGGCTGAGCGCCGCAGCGCGCAAATTGAGCCGCCGCTGCAGCCTCGCTCTGGCCGCGCATCGGCCGGCACCGGTCAGATGAATGCTGTCAGCCAGAAGACGACTACGCGCAGCAAGCTTCGCAACTCCTCGCGCGTGATCCGCGTGCGTACTATCGCGCTTCCCTTTGCCCTCCGACCAATACACCCGACGTCGGATTGAATTCAAAACGATTGCGACGACGGTGAAGGCTCCAGTCATTGGCCTGCACCATTCGCAACACACGGAGGCCCGGAAAAGGGGATGAATTTTCGCAAGGAGTTCCGCGCTCTGCGCTATGTCAGACCGATCACGCTGCCTTTCGCGTTCAATTCGCACCCGACCGGCGCCTGACGCGTCTCCACCCGTCCCTGATGCATATAGTCGATGCTGACCTGAATGGGGGCCGAGATCTTGCGTTTGCTCAACCGACGTATGGAACCTGCGCTGCTGACGCGCACACTGGCCGCACCAAACTTGGCGGCGGCCTGCTCGATTGCGTCCTGACAGGCGCGAACGACCTTATCCGGGACACCGGGCAGCGCTTCGATCGGGTGGACCGCTGATAGAACAGTGTTGTCTTCGAGAGGCTGCAGGGCGGGCGGGAGGCCGAGCGAACGTCCGCCGTCTGTGGACAGGTCGACAATGGCAGCTGGAGTTGACGGTATTGAGGCCGTTGGAGTGGTGCTGATCCCGTCATCGTTCGACGGCGGACTGCCGCTGTTGCCGACGGGATCGCCGGGATCAGCGGGATCGCCGGGATCGCCGGCAGGTCCTTTGCCCTTGCCTTTGCCGCCGTTGTCATGGCTGCCCTGACCTCCATCATCACCCTGATGGCCGCCACCATGATGCCCTCCGCCGTGCGGGCCGGCGGCTGCAGTTCCAGCGCAAGCTACCGCGATCGAGCAAGCGAATGCAAAACAAGCCAAGCTGAATCCAAGGGATTGACGCACGGTAGTCTCCAAATGTGCCCAGCCGTCCTTGCGCGGCATGCGGTCAGAACGTCTAAACCGCCGCTGCCCCAAGGCAAAAACTGGCGAATACGGTGCCCACCGAGTTAACTAGTGGATGAATCCGCTGCATCAAGGATGCTGTGGGGGACGATCGATAGCGGCAACACAGCAATTTTTCCCAAGACCCAGAAACCACAACGCCGCAAGTTACTGCGGCGATGTTCCAGCTCCCTGCTCGCCTTGGAGAAAGTGATGACGACCACAATGTCCCCGTTTCTCACCGCCCTCACCTGCGATGGCCCTTCCGCCGATTGGGCGAAAGACATGGACCTGTACGCTTGGCTGATCGGCAGCTGGGACATGGACACGGTCCAGCATCTCGACGATGGCGCTATCCGCAAATCGGATGGCGAATGCCATTTCGGCTGGGTGCTCGAAGGCCGCGCCATCCAGGACCTCTGGATCAGGCCGAGGCGCCCTGCCCCGTCGACCATGTACGGCACCACCTTGCGCGTCTTCGATCCCGGCATCGACGGCTGGCACATCCTCTGGAGCGATCCGCTCAACCAGAATTACTCACGCCAGATCGGGCGGGCCGAGGGCAACGACATCGTCCAGATCGGCCATGACTCGCGCGGCCTGCAAGCGCGTTGGCGATTCACCGAGATCACGGCCGACAGCTTCCATTGGATCGGCGAGGAAAGAGCTGCCGAAAGCGATCCCTGGCGGGTGACCTATGAGCATTTTGCACGGCGGATGAATTCCTGAGGCGGCGCAGGCATTGATCGCGCCCCCCGGGGAATTGCGGGGACTTCCATGGCATCTGAACGCTACTGGAACTCGCTCAGCGGCAAGCTGATGTCATTGCACAGATTGCTGCACAGGCTTTGAAGGGAGGCGCGGTCTATCCCGATCTGACGGGCACGCGCGAATGCCTCCTTCGCCTCTTTGGTCTTGTTGGCTTTCAGGTAGTCGGACGATTTGACCAGCCAGGCGGTCGTCACCAGCGAACGGCTCCAGCCGGATGGATAAAGCGAATACGCTTTCTCTCCGTATTTGATGGCGCCGTCGATGTCGCGAAAGCGGAACAGCCTTAACCCCGCATAGGTGGCATTGGCCGGGCCGGAGGTCGCATTCACTTCCAGGTCGCGCAGGTAGATCCTATCGGCGACATTGCGGTCGCCTCCCCAGTCATAGGCGAGCGCCAGCAGGGTGTCCTCGGGAAGATTGCGCCCCTGGTAGAGCTTCATCACGTCGACATATCTGCCCTGTGCAAACAGCAGCTGCGCTTCGTGATAGCCGATCGACGTGGCGTCGTAGCCTTTGAGGCCGGCTTCATCGAGAAGCCTCGTCATGGCCGCGACGTCGCCGAGACTGAGGGCCAGATCAAATCGGGTACCCCATATTTTCTCCGCAAGTTGCGGATCATTGCCGATCTTGTCGAGGATCACGATCGCGGCTGCGGCGTAGTCCGGCCGGTATTGAGGCCTGACGCCATCATTGTAGATATAGCCGATGGTCAGATCGAGGCGCGCGATTTCGTACCAGAGAGCATTCGACAAGGCTTGCTTGGCTTGAAGTCGTTTGGTGATCTCCGTCAGAGCATCCAGCAGACCCGGCTGGTAGCTGTAGCCGGACAGGCAACCGTCGATGACCTCGGCGAGCTTGTCCATGTCCGGTTCAAGCGCCAGTATCTGGTCGGCCAAGGCAATCGCGGCATCGTGGCCGGTTACACCTTGCAGGTTGGTGATCGCTAGGATTGCGCCGACCATCGCCCTGGTGTTTCCGGCTGTCTTGGGTAGCGCCGTCTTGGCCCATGCCAGCGCATCCTGGCGTCGATCCAACCGCTCGAGCATCAGGGACCAGGTCATGTCGACCCAGGGGTTCGCGGCATCCAGCGCAAGTGCCTTATCGAGCTGCTTGCGCGCGCCGGCCGGATAGCCGGAATAAATATATGTCCGCGCTCCGTAAACGTAAGCCGGCGGATAGGAAGGGTCGAGACGTTCCAGCTCCTCGAAGACGATGAAGAAGGATTTGCTCGACAAGGCTACCCCCATGCGGCTGGCAATCCTCATCCACTCCGCTCGGGTGGCCTCGACGCGGGCGGGAACGAAATCCGGGTGCGCATCCACGAATACCTTGAGGTCAGCCTTGATCTTGTCGGCCTTGTCGGCAGTCCAGCCATCGACCGTGCCGACCAGCTGTGCGAACTTTTGCCGGTCCGGCTCGCCGAGCTTATCCAGCCATGGCTGCGCTGCCCAGGCGACACCCAACTGGGCGCCCAACATCAGAGCGGATGCCAGAAAAGACGCAACCCACGTTTTGGCTGTCAAGAGACGCATGTCGTTCCCACCCGCTTAATGCGGCAAGAATGCACCGCGCGCCGTTAACATCGGCGCAAACTGATTGTTCGAGTTTTACTGAATTCTTCGCGGCGGTTATTCTTTTAACGCAACAACAGGAACTATAGCACTTTCTAATATGCAGAAGCGTGTGCTGACTTGATTACAGGCTTAGGTATTGAAGGGATGTTCCGTCGCTCTTCAAACATGCTCGATACCCTAGAACGGCTAGGTCATTTCACGAAGCTTTTGAAAGAACGGCATTCTCGAATTGCGACGGCTGGTGAACCTCGCTCGGGGCACGGACCGCTCCGACATTATGGCCATTTGCCCGATGTCGTTCCAGAGGCGGGGCGCGGATAAATCGCACGTCGACACGCTCGCGACGAGCTCGGGAGGTGCCGAGAAGCGCGGCTACGGCGCGTTGCCTGCGGCTCGCGCGGTGACGATTGCCATGCGCAGGTCGACGGTCGGGCTTCCGAGCGATCGAGATCTCAGATCCCGCCCCAGATGTTCGAGGACAGGTGCTTGGTTGTCGGCATCACCGGCCAGCAAGTATCCAGCTGATTGTCGGACGGCATGCCGTTCCGCATCCGCGTTGGGTTGCGGGCATCCTGCGCATATTTCAAGGCCGCGCCCATGCGGTTCAATGTCTTCAGGATCGACATGAAGTTTATCCTCAATTCGCCATGGCTGTAACGGGGGAATCCCGCCGCCCTCATGATTGCGCCTTAGATGACCGACGATCGTTTCCGCCGCGTTGCACGCAAGCGCAAGGTTCGTAACGAGAAGGACAGGCTTTGAAACATTTGTATGCAAACGAACCGCCATGGCTTGCGAGGCGTCTGGCCGGCTCGGCTACTGCCGTTGCCGTTTCGAAACAGATTTACGTTCAAGCGCCATCAAACCGAAACCAAACTGCAGGAAAACCGCCATCGACCGGATCGACCGGAATTTAAACAGAGGAAAAATCAAAATGTCCAAGATTGTTCGCAATGCAATTCTCGCCATTGTTGCTGTCGCCGGCTTTGCTGGTTCGGCTTATGCTCAGCAGGCGACCCTCAATTCGTGCAGCAACCATGACGATTACTATGCCATGTGTCTGGGCGCGAACAACGGCGGCCACCATGATAGCCGCGGAAGCGATCGTCGTTAATCGACTATCCGCTGAAAAAAGCTCCGCAGGCATCTCGCCGGCGGGGCTTTTTCGCGCTTCACCACACCCTACCGGAAGACCTATGCCCTCGGGTTGCCAGGTCAATTGCTCGAAATTCGGAAAGAGCGGCATTTTCAAATTGCGACGTTGGTGAACCACGCTGGCAACCACGCCCAGCTTGTACGCCGGCAGGCCATCCCACAATGAACCACGGCGAGTCGGCGGCCGTTAGTGTAGCCGCCGCATTTAATTAGCATTAACTAATTATAGACCGCGCTGTTCTATTCTGACACAGCGCGGTCTACTGCCACACAATGACCGTGCAGGCGGCTCTGGCCAAACGCACCCCCCACCCAGCTGGAGCCGCCACCCTCACCATACTCGGCCCGGTTGAATTAATCCTTACCAAATATCCTTTCTGGTGTGTTTCGCGGAAAGGTAGCCTTGCAACCAAATGCTCGGTCGGTCGAGCACGAGCTTGGCCCTGAGCGCAGTTCCGTTGCCAGGAATCACTCTCGTTACAACGCGGTAGTCTGGCGGTCGCAGGCCTGAAACATTGCTACTTTAACGTGCTGTCGGTAGATGCATAGGGAGCGTGTGGCAAAATGTCGATTCCTCAAAACCTGAATGAGACAGATCTCAGATTCGAATGTCCAAGATGCCGGCATCCGATTATCCGGAAAGGCTCCTGGTTCAAGTCCGTGGCTACATTCAAATGCGGGGGCTGCCAAACGTCGATACGGCTTGGATATCCGGCAAAGCTCCGATTGTTCGAAAAACACAGGCAGTCAGCCAGCCCTAATCGCATCAGCCAAGCCTAATACGTGTCATCTCATCCCGACCAGGCGACGTCTCCGTTGGATCAGTCTTTGATATAGTGGCCGTCCCTGGTCGACTTGTTTTCAAACATTAATAACCCGGTTGAACCGCGCCTTTTTACTTCAGCGCCGACGATCACTGGCTACAGCGCCCTACTTCGCCGCCGCATACCCCGCGATGCCCTTGGTCTCGAGGAAATCCTCAAGACCGTATTCGGCATATTCGCGGCCGTTGCCGGACTGTTTGTAGCCGCCGAAGGGCAGGCCCGCGTCCCAGGCAGGGTAGTTGATGTAGACAGTGCCCGAGCGCATGCGGGCGGCCGCCTGGCGCGCCCTCTCGATGTCCTTGGCCTGGATATAGGAGGCAAGGCCGAAGACGGTGTCGTTGGCCTGCTCGATCGCCTGCTCGACTGTGTCGTAGGGCATGATCGACAGCACCGGCCCAAAGATTTCTTCCTTGGCGATGCGCATGTCGTGCGTCACGTTGGCGAAGACCGTCGGGCGGACATAGTAGCCGCGGTTGAGCTCGGCCGGGCGGCCGGGACCGCCGGCGACCAGCGTGGCGCCTTCGTCGATGCCGCTTTGGATCAGGTCCTGGATCTTGTCGAACTGCAGTTGGCTCACCACCGGACCGAGCTTCGACGCGGGCGCGTCGGCCGGGCCGACGGTGAATTTCTCCGTCGCCTTCTTCGCATAGCCGGCGGCCTCGTCATGGCGGTCACGCGGCACGAACATGCGAGTCGGCGCGTTGCAGGACTGGCCGCTGTTGCCGAAGCAGCCGGCGACGCCCTTGGTGACGGCCCGCTCCAGATCAACATCGGGGAACAGGATGTTGGCCGACTTGCCGCCGAGTTCCTGATGCACGCGCTTGACCGTGTCGGCCGCCGCCTTGGCAACCAGGATGCCGGCGCGGGTCGAGCCGGTGAAGGACATCATGTCGACATCCGGGTGGCTGGCCAGCGCCTGGCCGACGCCCGGGCCGTCGCCGTTGACGAGGTTGAAGACGCCTTTCGGCACGCCGGCCTCGTCGATGATCTCGGCGAAGATGATAGCGTCGAGCGGCGCGATCTCGGACGGCTTCAGCACCATGGTGCAGCCGGCGGCAAGCGCGGGACCGACCTTGCAGGTGATCTGGTTCAGCGGCCAGTTCCACGGCGTGATCAAGCCGACGACGCCGATCGGCTCCTTGACGATGAGCGAGGAGCCCTTGATGTGGCGGAACTGGAAGGTCCTCAGCACCTCGGCCATCTTCTCCAGATGCGCCTGGCCGACGCCGACCTGGCTGTCCAGCGCCATCTGGCGCGGCGCGCCCATCTCGCGCGAGACGGCGAGCGCAAGGTCCTTGCTGCGCTTCTTATAGATTTCGATGACGCGGTTGAGGATGTCGAGCCGTTCCTCGACCGAAGTGAAGCCGAAAGTGGCGAAGGCGCGCTTGGCCGCCGCCACCGCCTTGTCGACATCGGCCTTGGAGCCGAGCGAAATCTGCGCGAACGCGTCCTCGTTGGAGGGGTCGATGACATCGAGTGTGTTCGGCACAACAGGATCGACCCAGGCGCCGTCGATATAGAACTGCAGATTGTGTGACATGGTTTCTCCTCGGCCAGCCGTGGGTGCTCGATTGTGGTGGATTGTCGTCGTATACCGCCAGAGATAACGGGGCGGCATATGCCCTGTCAAACGCAAGCGCTTGTTGAGCCCACTGGTCGGCGATGATCGTTCGTTAAAGGCGATCATTATAACTCAAATAATTCGTTGGAAAGATTGGTTCTAGAATGGCATTTCGGCGACGAGCGCGCCTGGAGAATTCGATTGTCATTCCTACCCGTCACCGCGAATGATCTTCCAATTGACCTGAACCCGGTCAACGCCGAGCGCAAGCGCCCTGCCCTGACCTCTATCTCAGCCGGCGTGGTACCGGGACTGGTCCTGGTGGCGATGATCGCCAGCGTCGCCTATTCGGCGCGCGGTTTGTCCGGCCTCACCTTGTTGAGCCCGATGATCCTGGCCGTGGTGGCCGGCATGATCTATTCCAACGTGCTCGGCCTGCCCGCCCATGCCAAGGCCGGCATCGCCTTTTCGCAAAAGCGCCTGCTGCGCTTCGCCATCGTGCTGCTCGGCTTCCAGCTCACGTTCGGCCAGGTGGCGGGCATCGGCCTCGGTGGGGTCGGCATTGTCGCGGCCACGCTCGGTGCCACCTTCCTCTTCACCGTCGCGCTCGGCAAGCTGATCGGCGTCGAGGCCAAGCTGGCGCAGCTGATCGCCGCCGGCACCTCGATTTGCGGGGCTTCGGCAATCGTCGCCACCAACATTGTCACCGACGCGCGCGACGAGGACGTGACCTACGCGGTTGCCGCGATCACGCTGTTCGGCACCGTCGCCATGCTCGGCTTTCCGCTGCTGGCGCCGGTCTTCGGGCTCGACCAGCACGCCTTCGGTCTGTGGGCCGGAGCCTCGATCCATGAGGTGGCGCAGGTGATCGGCGCCGGCTTCCAGAACGGCACGCTTGCCGGCGAGACGGCGACCGTCGCCAAGCTGACGCGTGTCGCGATGCTGGCGCCGATGGTGATCGCGCTCGGCCTGATGGCGCGCCGCGGCAGCTCAGATACTTCCGGCGCCAGGCCGCCGCTACCCTGGTTCGTCGTCGCCTTCGTCGCGGTGGTGGCGCTGAACAGCCTGATCGCGATCCCGGTTCAGGTTCATGCCGCGATCGCCCTGGCCGCGCAGGTGATGCTGACCATGGGGCTCGCCGCCATGGGCCTTCAGGCCGATATTTCCCAGCTGCGCTCGCGCGGTCTTCGACCGCTGATGCTGGCCTTCTCGGCGTTCATCTTCGTCGCGGGCTTCAGCCTGATGCTGGTGAGGTTCGCCTGAGGTTCAGGCTAGGCCGCCTAGTCGTCATCATCCTCGAACTCGCACGCCGCGACATAGATCGCGGCGAGCTTCTCGATGCCTGCCTGGTCTTCCTTGTCGAAGCGCCCGGGTATCGGGCTGTCGAGGTCGAGCACCCCGAACGCGCCTTCGGCATCGCGCAGAAGCACGACCAGCTCCGAGCGCGAATCGGCATCGCAGGCGATGTGGCCGGGAAATTCGTTGACGTCCTTGACCAGCATCGACATGTCGAGCTCGACGGCCTTGCCGCAGACGCCCTTGCCGACGGCGATGCGAACGCAGGCGGGCTTGCCCTGGAAGGGCCCGAGCACCAGCTCGGCGTCGGAGGCGAGGAAATAGAAGCCGGCCCAGTTGAGGTCGGGCACCATCTGATAGATCAGCGCCGCGGTGTTGGCGGCGTTGGCAACGGAATCGCCCTCGCCTTCGAGCAGCGCTTTCAATTGCGTGGCCAACTCCTTGTAGAAGGCCGGCTTGTCCTTGGTGTCGATGGCGGTTGCCGCAAACATTCGAGTCGTCTCCGTTGCAAGCCGAGTGATTTGGCCTACTGGTTGCTATGCATCATCATCAGTTCCTGAACGGTTTTGATCGGCAGGAACAGTCGCAATTCGTTGGACGGCAATGCGGTGAAGCCATGATCGACATAGAGCTTCATCCTGCGCGCTATCTTGGCCGGATCGCCGCAATCCAGTACATCCAGCATGACAACGGCAATTCCGATCTGCTCAGCAACCCTCGCTATGCGCGCCAGCGCGTCAAGCAGAAGATCGCCGCCATATCCATTGCCTGCGAATCGCAGGTCAACACCCATCATAGACAGATAGGCCGCGGGGATGCTCCCATGTGCTGGCCGGGTTCTCGCATATTTGTGTGGCAACTCGCTGTAATCCACCGAGTGTGAATTGATGGCGTAAAAGCCGATCAGGTCTTCGGCTGGACTGAGCATGACAAAGACACGAAGATTGTCGGCTTTGGACAGTTTGTTGGCTGTCCTTTTGAAGAAATTGTCGACCTGATCCACGCCACAGAAAAAAGCCGTTCGATCATGCTTTTCAGGATCGAACGACTCTATGGTGTTGGCGAGTTCAGGCTGCCTCGTCACTTGGAAATGACGGTTTTGGCATAGCGGGCAAACGACGCCCGCAGTCGATCTGTCGGTTGCGGGGGGTTGTCGATAGCGGCAAAGAAGGCAGCATGATCGACAGGCCGCAGAGCGGTGCGCTCATGGGCTTCTATCGTTTCCATGGCGGCCTTGTAGGCGGCGTTCATTGTGAAAACCGAGTCATCGACACCGGCAAGAGCCGCGGCCTGCTGAATGGCTTTCTTGATGCGCGGTTTTGTGCGGAAGTTCATCCGCTCGCTGCTGCGCTCCTCGATCTCTCGAATTTCATCATGGAAATTTTCCATGTTCTTGCTCCTTCGCACATCTATGTACGTCGCATCGGCGTACAGGTCAAGAAAGCTGCACAAGTGCGAGTTGCGGCGGTTGCCGCAGGCATTCTTGGTCGTTTCTCCGTTGCAAGAGCGCTGACGCGCCCGATAAAGTCCCTCCCCTCTGCCACCAGCCGCCGGGAAACAGCCCATCGTGACCTCCAGCCATTCCAAGACAGCGAGGGCCAGGACGATCCGGATCGCCGCCGCTGTTATCCGCGACGACGGCGGCAGGCTGTTTCTGGTGCGCAAGCGCGGCACGACCGCCTTCATGCAGGCCGGCGGCAAGATCGGGCCGGGTGAATTGCCCACCGCCGCCCTTGCGCTCGAATTGCGCGAGGAGCTGGGCGTTGCCGTCGATCCGGCCGCGGCCTTCCATCTCGGCTCTTTCTTGGCGCCCGCCGCCAATGAGCCGGATGCCAGCGTCGAGGCCGAGCTGTTCGAACTCTCCATCACCGGCGAGCCGGTCCCGGCGGCCGAAATCGAGGAGATGATCTGGCTGAACCCGGAGCTGGCAAGCGGCATGGATCTCGCGCCGCTCACCGCCGATATCGTGCTGCCGCGCTACGGCCGCCAGCCATGAGCGGGCGCAGCCAGGCAAAGCAGGCGGCGGGCGAAGCGCCCCTTACCTTCGCGGTGCTGGTTTTTCCCGGCTTTCCGATGATGGCATTTTCATCCGTCATCGAGCCCTTACGCGCCGTCAACATTCTTGCCAAGCGCGACTGCTATCGATGGGTGATCGTCGGCGCCGATGCGGGTAGCGTGGAGGCATCGAACGGCGTCGTCATTCAGCCCGGCTTCTCGGCCGCCGACGCGCCGAAGGTCGACCGCATCGTGGTGTGTTCCGGTGGCGACGCCGATCATGTCGTGGCCGATGAGGCGATGAGCTGGATCCGCAAAAGCCTGCGCGGCGGCGCGCATATCGGCGCTGTCGCCGACGCCGCATTCTTCCTCGCCCGCGCCGGCCTGCTCGACGGCCATGCCTGCACCTTGCACTGGACCAGCCAGGCAGCCTTCACCGAGGCTTTTCCGGATATCGAGCTTCGGCGCGATCTCTTCGTCATCGACCGCAAGCGTTTCACCTCGGCCGGCGGCGTCGGCAGCCTAGACATGATGCTGGAGATCATCACGCGCGATTATGGCGCCGAGCTTGCGGCTGGTGTCGCCGAATGGTTCGTGCACTCGCCATTGCGGTCGAGCGTCGACCGCAAGCTGATGCCACTCAGGCTACGCACCGGCGTCCAGAACGAGCTGGTTCTGTCGGCCATCGCCATTATGGAGGATGCGGTCGAGGAAAGGCTCGGCATGGCGGAACTGGCCGAACGGCTCGGCGTCTCGCCCGACAAGCTCGAGCGCAGTTTCCGCGCCGAGCTGGATATCTCGCCCAATGGATATTACCGGCGGCTGCGACTTAAGCGGGCTGCCGATCTGCTGGCACATTCGACGCTGATGGTGCGCGATGTGGCGCTGGCCTGCGGCTTTGCGTCGATGTCGAGCTTTGCAAGGGCGTTTCGCGAGGAGCACGGGCACGCGCCGAAAGTGATGCGGCGGCATTAGTGTGTTTGTGCGCGCTGACCCGATGAATCGCTGGCGGGGCGGATCACGGCGTTGCCCGTTAGCCTGCGGCGTCCGGCACGACATCTGCGGGAATCCGCACACACTTCGTGTGACGTATAGACCATGTTCTCCGCAACAGGAGGCCTCCCATGAGCATCGTCGTATTCGACCCCGACAGCACCGAGGATGTGGACTTCAAGGACCGCATGCGCCATCCCGTCGCGGCCGATCCGGCCGGCGGCATGTGGCTTTCAGACACCGAGCCGTCCTTCATCGACGCTGACGCGCTGCGCAAGGGGCGGCTGGCCAAGCTGCGCGCCTGGATGCGCGGGGCTGGCTATGGCGGCGTCGTTCTGTTCGATCCATACAACCAGCGCTACGCCACCGGCTCGCGCAACATGTTCGGCTATTTCCTGCGCAACTCGACCCGCTATTTCTTCGTGCCCACCGAAGGGCCGATCGTGCTGTTCGAATATCCGCAGAGCTACCATGTCTCGATGGTGCTCGACACGATCGACGAGGCGCGGCCGTCCAAGCTCGTCTGGTCGTCGGTGTCGGGCCGCGACGACGAGACCGCCGGGCCGTTCGCCGACGAGATCGCCGAGCTCCTGAAGAAGCATGGCGGCGGCTCGATGAAGCTCGGCCTCGACCGCTGCAGCCATCTGCAGGCGCTGGCGCTCGAAAAGCGCGGCTGCGAGGTGAAGGACTGCCAGGGCGAGATACTGGCGGTGCGCGCGGTCAAGACGCCGGAGGAAGTCAAATGCCTGCTGGCCTCGATGGCGGGCGCCGAGGCCGCGGTGGCGGCGGTGCGCGAGGCGATCAAGCCCGGCGTTTCCGAGAACGAGCTCTTCGCCATCATGTATGGCGAGGTGATCCGGCAAGGCGGCGAGTTCATCGAGACCCGGCTGCTCACCTCGGGACAGCGCACCAATCCGTGGTTCAACGAGGCGAGCGGGCGCAAAATCAGGCCGGGCGAGTTGCTGGCGCTCGATACCGACACGATCGGCTGCTACGGCTACTATTCCGACTTCTCGCGCACCTTCCGCTGCGGCCCGGGCAAGCCGACGCCCTATCAGAAATCGCTCTACCGCATGGCGCATGACCAGGTGCAGCACAACATCTCGATCGTGAAGCCCGGCATGGCGTTCCGCGAGATCGCCGAGAAGGCGTGGAAGATCCCGGACCGCTTCGTCGACCAGCGCTACACCTCTGTGATGCACGGCGTCGGCATGCATGGCGAAACACCTTTCATCGCGCACGCGATGGACTACGAGACCTATGGCCGCGACGGCATCATCGTGCCCGGCATGGTGGTGAGCGTGGAAAGCTATATCGGCGAGAAAGGCGGCCGCGAGGGCGTCAAGCTGGAGGACGAGGTCCTGATCACCGAGACCGGCACCGAACTGCTCTCGCGCTTCCCGTATGAGGACGAGTTTCTGGAATGAGCGAAGTGATGCCGGCGTCCACTGCTATCTGCGGTGCGATATCGCAAAGCTTAGAGAATATCCGTTGCGTACCTGCCGTCGTCATTCTAGGGCGGAGCAAGGAGCGGAGCGACGCGGCGCAGACCCTAGAATCCATGCCGTTACGACGAAGCGTTGCAACGGTGCAGAATTCTGTTAGTCCGCACTCTTCCGATGAACCTAACGGCATGGATTCCAGGGTCTTCGCGACGCCGCTTCGCGGCTGCTTCGCCCTGGAATGACGAAGTTGATAGGCTGCGGCACATTCCGATGCCCCACGGCACCCCTCGAGAGCATACGCATGAAAGCACCCATTTCCATCCGACGCGGCACGGTGGCCGCGGTGTTCATCGATCTCCAGGAGGAGCATCGCAGGGACAAACGCTATCTGGTCGAGGGTTTTGCCGATATCCTCGCCAATGTGCAGCGCCTGCAGGAGGCGGCGCGGCGCAACTTCGTGCCGCTCCACCACTGGGCCTATATCGTCGATCTCGCCGCGGCGCGGCCGTTCCACCCAGTCGATGACAGCGGCAAGTCGGCCTTTTCCGACAAGGACGATCCGCTGACGGCGATCTGCCGCGAGGTGGCTCCGCAAAATGGCGAAGCCATGCTGGTCAAGCAGGAAGCCAGCGCCTTCGCCAAGAACGATTTTGGCGACAAGCTCAAGACCTCGGGCATCGAATGGCTGGTGATTGCGGGCGTGTGGACCGAGGCCTGCATCGACGCGACGGTGAAGGACGCGGTAGCGCGCGGGTTTCGCGTGCTTTTGGTCAAGGATGCCTGCGGCAGCGCCAGTGCCGCCATGCACCAGACCGGCATCCTCAACCTCGCCAACCGCCTCTATGGCGGCGCCGTCACCAACACGCTCGATGCCTGCCGGCTGTTGGCGGGAGACACCGTGAAGGTGTGGCAGGTCGAAGGCTCGGTGCCGCTGCGCTTCACCTTCGAGAACGCGGCGCGGCTCTACGCCGAGCTCTGACGGCGATGACGAGTGAGCCAGCCATTCCGGTAAGGCGCAGCAGATATGCCGACCGGCTCGATGTGGAACTCTGGAAGTATATCGACGAGGTCAACAGCTGGTACCCGCCGGAGATCGTCGCTGCGCCGATCGCGAAGCAGCGCGCGGTCTACAATCGGATGTGCGCAGCTTTTCATCAGGCTCGTCCAGAAGGCGTGACGACCAGCGACGGCCTCGTCGCGACGGCGACGCATCCGATCCCGGTGCGGCACTATCGCATGGCGGGCAACGCGGCGGCGACCGTCGTCTATTACCATGGCGGCGGTTTTGTGCTTGGCGACCTCGATAGCCATGACGACGTCTGCGCCGAAATCTGCGCCGGCACCGGTTTCGAGGTGGTCTCGGCCGACTACCGGCTGGCGCCGGAGCATCTGCACCCCGCCTCCTACGACGATGCGTTGGCAGTGTTCGAGTGGGTCGCCGCGACGAGCACACTGCCGATCGTGCTTTGCGGCGAAAGCGCCGGCGGCAATCTCGCCGCTGCGGTGGCGCAGGCAACGCGGCGCCATGAACGGCAGGCTGTTGGCCAGATGTTGATCTATCCGGGGCTAAGCAGCGACGAGACCGGGCGCTCTTATGTCGAGCATGCCGAAGCGCCGCTGCTCAGCGTAAGCGACATCGAGTTCTACCGTCGCATCCGGTCCGCGCCTGGACAGTCACAGGACGATCCAACCTTCTCGCCGATTCGAGACCACGATTTCTCCGGCCTGCCGCCGACGATCATCGTCACCGCCGAATGCGACCCGCTATCGTCCGACGGCGAGACCTATCGCGACCGCATCCTCGCCGCCGGCGGCCACGCCTGGTGGCGCGAGGAGCCGCGGCTGGTGCACAGCTTTCTGCGGGCAAGGATGACGGTGCCGCGCGCGGCGGAGGCGTTTCGGAGGATTGTTGCGGACATCAGTGCGCTTGGGCGGGGCAAGTGGCCGTATTGAGGCCGCTCCCCCTCACCCAGCCTCCGCTTCGCTCGGCCGACCTCTCCCCGAGGGGCTAGCGTGCGCACACATTTGCTTCGTGCTGTGGTCAAGCGTGAAGAGACGCGGTCGGGAAATGGCTTGAAGCGT
>NZ_VFWS01000094.1:0-21289 GCF_006443065.1 Mesorhizobium sp. B1-1-5
GGTCGTCGGCAGCGTCTCGACCAGCGGTCCGGCGAGCGCCACGCCGCTCCAGCCGATGGCGAGATAGAAGACGATCGCCAGCCGGTCGTACCGGCCGGGCAGGAACATCTTGATGGCGATGCCGGCCGCTGCCGCGCTCCACACGATGACGATCATGGGCAGCGCCAGCGGCGAGTTGTCGAGCTGGGCGAGGAAGGGCGTGTAGGTGGCGGCGATCAGGAGATAGATCGCGGCATGGTCGAAGCGGCGCAGGATCCATTTCGCCGGCCACGAAACCGGCCACAGATTATAGGCCAGCGAAACCGAGAGCACGGTGAGCAGCGACACCACGTAGAACACCGCGGCGACATATTCGCCGGGGCCGGAGTGGAAGGCGGCCAGGGCCAGGAAAGTCGAGCCGGCGGCGATCGCCAGCACGATGCCCACTGCGTGAACGATGCCGTCGGCGATCATTTCGGCGCGCGAATAGTGCCAGCGCCCGACAAAGGGGATCTCAAGCTTTGTATCTGGATGCGTGTCGTTCATAAATGATCCTGCAACGCCTAATCTGGGCAGTCGCGGACCAGTATTTCAAGCTTCGGTTGCGGTTTTGCGACCAAAGCAGCGCGTCGTTTCGACGCAAAGAACGCCTTAAAGCGCGTCGCGCTGGACCGGATTCAGGCGACGCGCTTTAAGTCTTTGTTTTGATGCATGTCGTTGTCCCAGAACCGCTGCACACTTCTGGGTGATATGCATTAGTCAGCGAGCAGCCAATGGCTTCTTGACGGTTTTCAGCAGCGCGCGCTGGATGAGCTCGTTGCCGGCGACGACCTCGCCGCTGTCCAGCATGCCCTGTCCGCCATCCATGTCGGAGACGAAGCCGCCGGCTTCGCGCACCAGAAGAATGCCCGCGGCGATGTCCCAGGACGACAGGCCGGTCTCCCAGAAACCGTCCATGCGTCCGGCCGCGACATAGGCAAGGTCGAGCGCGGCGGAGCCGAGGCGGCGGACGCCGGAGACTTCGGCCATGACGTTGCGCAGCTCGATCAGGAAATTGCCGTGCTGGCCGCGGCCGAGATGCGGCACGCCGCAGCCGATCACCGCGTCGGTCAGCTTAGAGCGGCCGGCAACACGCAACCGCCGGTCGTTCATGAAGGCGCCGCCGCCGCGCTCGGCCGTGTAGAGCTCGTCCATCGCCGGATTGTAGACGACGCCGGCGACGATCTGGCCCTGGCGCTCGAGCGCGATCGACACCGAGAAGAGCGGGATGCCGTGCAGGAAGTTGGTGGTGCCGTCGAGCGGGTCGACGAGCCAGCGGTGCTGAGCGTCGTCGCCTTCGACGGCGCCGCGCTCCTCCATCAGGAAGGCATAGCCCGGCCGCGCCTTGGAAAGCTCGGCGAAGACGATCTCTTCGGCCTTGCGGTCGGCCTGGCTGACATAGTCGCCCGGGCCTTTCATCGAGACCTGCAGGTTTTGCACCTCGCCGAAGTCGCGCGACAACGAGCGGCCGGCCTTCATCGCAGCCTGGACCATGACGTTGAGGAGAGCGGAACGCGCCATTTTTTCTTCCTGCTTTCTTGCCGTTAATCCGCGCGGCGCACGTAGGTGATTTCGTTGGTGTCGACGATGATGCGCTCGCCGGCCGAGATGAAGGGCGGCACCAGCACGCGGACGCCGTTCTCCAGCACCGCCGGCTTGTAGGAGGAGGCGGCCGTCTGGCCCCGCACCACCGGGTCGGCCTCGGTGATGGCCAGCGTCACCTGGTCGGGCAGCGAAATGCCGATCGGCCGCTCCTCGTAAAGCTGCACTGTCACCATCATGCCGTCCTGCAGGAAGGCGGCGCGCTCGCCGACGAAGTCTTTCGCGAGTTCGAGCTGCTCGTAGCTTTCGGTATCCATGAAGACCAGCGCGTCGCCCTGCTCATAGAGGAACGAAAAATCCTTCAGGTCGAGCCGGATCTGCTCAACGGTTTCGGCCGAACGGAAGCGCTCGTTGAGCTTGGTGCCGTTGATCAGGTTCTTCAGCTCGACCTGATTGTAGGCGCCGCCCTTGCCTGGCTTGACGGTGTTGGTCTTGACCGCCACCCAAAGCCCGCCATCGTGCTCGATGACATAGCCGGGACGGATTTCGTTGCCACTGATCTTGGCCATGATGAACTGATCCGGAATGAGATTTTTCTGGCGCGGCTCGCGCTTTGGCGCCTCCAAGACCACAAATTGCCCATAGTAGCAAGGGAGGCAGGCAACGGCCGCGCCCGGCGAGCCAGTATCAGCCAATGACCGCGATCGCCTCGCCGACGACCTGAGCGATGGCGTCCGCTACCTTTTCCAGGCGGTTGAGATGTGGGGAGCGGAGCGCCACGACCCGCATGGAAAGATCGAAATCGCCGGCGTCGACAAGGGCAAGGCCGTCGGGAATTCCGCGCACCGCCAACCGCGACGGCATCAGGCCGAGGCCGTGTCCGCGACGGACCCATTCCATCTGCATCGCGGGATCCTGAATTTCCGCCGAGACGACCAGCCGGCGCCGTTTGTCGCTCCCCATCACAGACAGCAGCCTTTGACGGGCGTCGCAAGGTTCGGGGCTGAGCACCCAGGGCATCGGCGACCCGGCTTCGAGATGGCGCTGCGTGCCGCCGGCCCGGGCGATGACGCTGAGACGCTCGATGCCAAGCTTGCCCGGACCCTCGTAGTCAGGGGCTCTCAGAACGATCGCAATGTCGAATTGGCCGCGCTCGAATTGATCGCTGAGTTCTCCGCTCCAGGCGGTCCGCAGACGCAGCGAGACGTTTGGAAACGCCGCGGCGACGCTGGCGATGGCGTTGGCCATGCTGGCGTCGGACAATCCATGCGCCAGGCCAAGTCGCAGCACGCCTCGCGGTTCGGCCTCGGCTGCAAAAGACTTCAGAGCCTCCACCGAGGCAAGGATGTCCCTGGCGCGCAAGAGCACTTCGGATCCGGCCGACGTCAGTCGCGGCGGTTTTTGCCGGCGGTCGAGCAGCGTCGTGCCGAGCAAGTCCTCCAGCCGCTGCAGCTGTCTGGTCACCGCCGGCTGCGTCAGCGGCAGGCGCTGCGCGACTTTCTGGATGGAACCTTCCTCGGCGAAGAGGACGAGGGTGCGCAGTTCCTCAATCATCGCTCATGTTCCAAATGCATAATCATTCTGATTATTATGAATTTGAATTCCGCCGTCGCGCAAGCGATTTTCCTGCCGACACTCCAGTCGAAGGAAAGCAAATGCGCACGATCGAATTGCAGGCCCCGGGCGGCATAGAAAAGCTCGTTGGGCGGCCGACGCCGGCGCCGGGGCGCCAGGAAATCCTCATCAAGGTCAAGGCGAGCGCGCTCAATTACCGCGATGTCGAAATTGCCCGCGGCAGCTATCACTCGAAATTCACCCTGCCCCTGGTGCTGCTTTCCGACGGCGTCGGCGAGGTGGCGGCTGTCGGCGCTGAGGTCAGCCGGTTCAAGGTCGGCGACCGTGTCTGCGGCACGTTCTGGCAACGCTGGGTAGCCGGCAGCTTCGCCATGGCCGAGGCGTCTTACCAGCGTGGCGGGCCGATCGACGGCATGCTCAGCGAGTATGCGCTGCTCGATGAGCAGGCAGCGGTGCTCGCGCCCGCCCATCTGAGCGACATCGAAGCGGCAACGCTGGCCTGCGCTGGCGTGACCGCCTGGCATGCGCTATTCACCGAAGGCAAGTTGAGGCCGGGCGAGACGGTGCTCACTCTCGGCACCGGCGGCGTGTCGCTGTTCGCTGTGCAGCTTGCGAAGAGCGCCGGGGCGCGCGTGATCGTCACGTCGAGCAGCGATGAAAAGCTTGCTCGGGCAAAAGAGCTCGGCGCGCATGACGGCGTGAATTATCGCGACAATCCGGAATGGGCGGAAGCCGTGCTGCGGCTGACCGACGGACGCGGCGCGGACCACATCATCGAGGTCGGCGGTCCACGCAGTTTCGCGCAGTCGCTCAATGCGGCGGCCCGCTGCGGCCAGATAAACGTCATCGGCTATCTCGGTGGCAACGACGGATCGGTCAATCCGCTCGACATCTTCCGCCGTCAGGTCACGGCGCGCGGCATTCCGGTAGGGTCACGCCAGTCCTTCGAGGCAATGAACCGGGCGATTGCCGTCAATGGCCTGCGTCCGGTTATCGACAAGGTCTTTCCCTGGTATGAGGCCGCATCGGCGCTTCGCTACCTCGAGCATGGCTCGCCTTTCGGCAAGGTCGTGCTCGACCACATGCAGTGACGAAGTCTTCTCCTTTGGAGCAATTGCCGACCGAAGGCTACGGCGAAGTCGCAGAACCTGACCGCCTCACACTTTGCCTGCGCTTGCTCCTACGGCAGGCGATTTGCCTTCTGCAGCGCCTGCTTGGTCTGATCGTCGTCGAGGCCCTGCAGGAAATCGTCCATCTGCGGGTCGATCAGCCCGGCGCGGCGGGCGACGATGTACCAGGCGCCGGCAAGGATCAGGTCCGGATCGGTGCCGATGCCGCCCATATAGAGCTTGGCGAGACGGTTCTGGGCGGCGACATTGCCGCCTTCCGCCGCCCGTCTCATCCAGGCAAAGCCAGATTTCAGGTCGCGCCCGCCGCCGCGCCCCTCGATCATCCAGGCGGCGAGGTCGATCTGCGCGGTGTCGTAGTTCTGTCTTGCGGCCTGCGCCAGGAGAAGACGCGCCTGGGCGTCGTCATGCGGCTTGCCGCCGACGCCATTGGCGTAGAGCTGCGCCAGCGCATATTGCGCATCGGCAAGTCCGGTGGCGGCGGCGCGCTCGTAATAGGCGGCGGCCTTCACAAGGCCGTCATCGCCGGGATCCTGCTGGACGAGCAACTGGGCGAAGTTGAACTGGGCAAGCCGGTTGCCGGCCTCGGCCGCGGCCTGCATCAGCGCGAAAGCGGCCTTTTCGTCCTTCTTCACATAGCGGCCGTCCAGCAGCGCCAGCGCATATTGGAACTGAGCCTCCGGCACGCCCTGTTCGGCGGCCAGCGCATACCATTTCGCGGCCTCGGCCGGATTGAGCGGCACACCCAGCCCGCGCGACAGGATTTCGGCCACGAGCGTCTCAGCCGCCGGATCGCCGTTCTTGGCGCGCTCCATGGCGAGATTGTAGGCGGTCTTGTAAAGCCCGCGCTGGAAGGCGCCGTAGGCGGCGTCCGGCTGCTTGGCGCCGAAGCGGTCGGGATTGACGGCGTCTGCCGATGGCGGCGTCATGGTCGCCGGTTGCGGCAAGGTGTTTTGGATCGGCTTGTCGATATGCGCGCCGGTACCGAACCTGCTCGGATCCGGCGCGCCGGCGTCCGGCGCGGCTGTATCCAGTTTGCCCTTATTCGGCGTGCCAGTCTCCGGCATGCCGCTATCCGGCGTGCTTGCATCCGGCTTGGTTGCGTCGGGTGCGCTCTTGTCCGGTGCGCTCGTCTCCGGCCGCGGCTGCGGCAGCGGGACGGTCTCAGCCGCCATCGCGGCCTGCGCAAACAAGCCGGCCAGAACCGTCAGGCAAAGGCCACGCAGGCGCATGTCAGTCCTCGAAACGCGGCGCGGTTTCATCGAGCAACGCGTTGGCGGCGGCGATCGCGGCGCGCGGGTCACGTCCGTCGGCAAAGACGGCGCTGGACAGCGCCACGAACTCGGCACCGGTCGCGGCCACCGTCTCGACGGAGGCGAGCTCGGAGCCGGCCATGACGATGCAGGGGATCGAGATCATCTCCGCCCACCATTCGCCCAGCGCGAGGTTGCGGTGGTGCGGCTCCGGCTTGTTGTCATAGCCGAAACGGCCGAAGAACATATAGTCGGGCCGCGCCTCGCCGAGCCCCAGCGCCTCGTCGCGCGTCTTGGCGCCGCCGGCGCCGACCATCATCTTGCCGGCCACGCGCTCGATCGTCTCGGCGAGTTCCGCGGGCTTCACTTCGATATGGATGCCGTCTGCCTGGACGCGCCCGGCGATGCGGCTGTCGCCGGCGATGATGACGGCGACACCGGCGCCTTGAGCGATCGGCACGATCCTTTCGGCGAAGGCCTGGAAGGAGGCATCGTCCATGCCGTTGTCGGGCAGGATCAACGAGGCGACGTCGCCACCGTCGAACGCCGCGCAGATTTGCTCCGCCGGCACGAGCGGCGGCGCGATCAGCACGATGCGGCAGCGGTTGGGAGGAGTTGCTTCGTTCATTGGCCTTCGATCCCGGTTTCGCCTATGCCGGGCGAAGATGGTTGCATTGCGGCATAGAGCAAAGGGAGCGGCTTGAACAGTCGGCTATGCGGCGGACGGGGACCGACCCAAACGAGCATCGTCGCGCCTGGGGGCGATCGAGTCAACTCCCCGGAGCTTTAGCTTTCAATCAATGCCCCGGTTGGCGGATCAGCAATTGATTTGCGCTCCTGCTGACGCGTAGACATGTGCCTTGGTGCCAGCACACAGGATATCGGGATGGCCACAGGACCGGAGAAGCGTCGATTGATCTTGGTCTGTCACGACCGTGGTCCGCGCGATGATCGGGTTTCCATTTTTGGAACTCGACATGGATTTGAGCTCGATTATCGATACCCGTTTGACGGAGACGCATTAGGAGCGCCAGAAAGTGATGTTGCAGCCAGCATCATCTTCGGTGGCAGGTTCGAGGCTTACGAGACAATCAGATATCCTTTTCTCAAAGAGGAGGCACACTGGATTGAAGCCTGCATCAAGCAGGATGTGCCATTGCTTGGCCTCTGCCTAGGCGCTCAACAGATTGCCCATACCCTTGGCGCCCGAGTGGGACCGCCTTCTTCCGGCGTTCAAGAGTTCGGATACTACGAGTTGCGGCCCACGGAAGCGGGCCGCGCCACTCTCCCGAACCCACTGTATGTCGCGCAGGCTCATTTCCACACATTCGATATGCCAGCCGGCGCAACACATCTCGCGTCAAGCGATCTCTACCCCAACCAAGCCTTCAGCTATGGAGAAAGTACCTTCGCATTCCAAGCTCATCCCGAAGTGACAATCGAGGGATTCCGGCGCATGCAGGCGGCGCTGGATGGCTTCTATGGCAAACCGGGTGTTCAGTCACGCGAGGAACAGGATCGCATTATGTATGAGGCTGATCGTGCTCAGGCTGACTGGTTCTACGGTTTCCTAGGAAAGATGATTGGTTCAAAAATCTCGGCTCGGTAGATCGCCGCAAGTCCGCTTCGCGGGCGCGGCGAATGCTGATGGGGTTCATTTTCATACCTCGAGATAGCGAGCCAACCGACTGATGGCCCTTGGCCGTGCGGCCGGCCGTCGATATCGGGCCGGCAATAGCGGATGCTGGCATTAATGACTATCCCGGCGGCGCCGTTCTGCGCTATGGCTGAATTCCCGCCTTCTCCAACCTTCCTTTGCCGATGTCAGGCCTGCTCAGCGACCCGTGGTTCTATGCTGCCGCCATTCCGGCGGTGATCCTTGTCGGCCTGTCGAAAGGCGGCTTCGGCGGTGCCGTCGGTTTCATCGGCGTGCCATTGATGGCTCTGACCATCCCGCCGGTTCAAGCGGCCGCCATCCTGCTGCCGATCCTGTGCCTGATGGACGTGGTTTCAGTGTGGACCTGGTGGGGCGTCTACGACCGCAGGATGCTGGTCGACATGATGCCCGGCGCCGTCATCGGCATCGGGCTCGGCTGGCTGACCGCGGCTTTGGTCACCGAGGAGATGGTGCGGCTGATCGTCGGCGCCGTCGCGCTGGTGTTCGTGCTGCGCTGGATCTACCTGCAGTTCCGTCACGGCGCCGATCATGTGGCGGAACCGAACCGCACTGCCGCCGCCTTTTGGGGCACGGTCGCCGGCTTCACCAGCTTCGTCGCCCATGTCGGCGGCCCGCCCTTCCAGGTCTATGCGCTGCCTATCCGGCTCGATCCGAAAGTGCTGTCGGGCACGGCGGCAATCTTCTTTGCCGCCACCAATGCGCTGAAGCTCATCCCCTATTTCGCGCTCGGCCAGTTCGACACCACCAATCTCACCGCTTCGGCGGTGCTGATGCCGCTGGCGCCGCTGTCGACCATCGCCGGCGCGTGGCTGGTGCGGCGCATGCGGCCGGAGATATTCTATCCGTTCACCTACGCCACCGTCGCGGTGGTCGCCGTCAAGCTGCTGTGGGACGGCATAGCCGGTTTGATGTGAGGCGCGTCGATATTCAGGTGAGGCCGGCCTGCAAATGGCGATTTCCTGCGCTTCCGGCCTTCGCCGGATGAAGCCCTCATAGATGTGTCCGTCTATGAAGGCTACGGCCGGCGTAGGCCGGTTCTCGGAAACCACCCAGTTTGGTCGCTTCGCGCCCGTCTTCGACTCCGACTCGGCCTGACCTGAATCTCAACGCGCCTTCGGGCCGGCGCCTTAATGTCAAGCAGCGCTCGGCACCATCTGGCGGCTGCCGCCGAAGGCGAAGGCGGCGCCCAGCGCAACCACCATCGCCATGCCGGCAAGAATGCCGACGTCGTGCAGAGTGGGCTTCAGCACCATGTCGGCGATGATCACCAGCATCACCGCATAATCGAGGCGCGCCCAGTTCATCATGCGCTGGCCGATGGCGAGGGCGGCCGGCGTCACGCCCTGCTCGGCAATCATGGTGCCCATGCGCTCGCCGGTCGGCTTGAAGATCAGCATGCCGATCGAGAAGGTCGTGGCATAGCCGACGAGGCCGATGACGATCCACAGGTCGGCAAAGCCGACCCACAAGCCGCACATGACGAGGCCAAAGACCAGCGTCAGCATCGACATCGGCGCGAAGAACCGGCCGCCGAGCTGTCCGCTGGCGCGTATAGCCAGCAGCTTGTCCTCGATGTTGCCGGCGCGCTCGGCGAGCACGCCGAGCAGGAACAGCACGAAGCCGCCGCCGACCCACAAAACGGCCGAGACGACGTGAAGGAATTTGACGATCGAATACCAATCCATGATTTGCTCCGGATATCCTGCCTGATTCAAGCGGCGCGGATCTGCGCGCCGCTTTTATGGAGCGGCCTTTTGCGTGGCGCGTGTTTCGGAACGATGCCGCGGCAGCAGCAAACATGTTACGGCCGCCACGATCGGCGCCCGAAATCCGGTGCTCGGACGATCCCGGGCAGCGAATCCGCTGTCCTGTTCCGGCACAGGAAAGCGCGTTCGCTTAAAAAATCGCCGCCGCGTTAAGGGTTCATTAAGCTTTACGGGCGTTTACTAAGCGCATCCAGTTTTGCTGGATTCTTACCGAGTGGTTGGAGCCACTTTGTTTGACGCCTCCCTGTTAAACTCCTGAGAGCCGCCTTATCCGCGGCTCTTTTTTTATCCGCTGCCGGCTGGCTGATGCCGTCCGCTTGCGGATGGCCGGAACCGGCCGGGCGTTAACCGTTTGTTAAACATGCGCTTGCCTTCATTGGCATCGAAGCGCATTTTCAAGCCTCAGTCATTTAGGGTGCGGGCCGCGTCGGCGAGGATGCCGAATCGGCTTGCGGCAGTGCAGGGGCGTATCGATGAACGAGCCTTCGAAGGGCAGCGCGAAGACCATAAAACTGGCGGAGCGCCGGGTTTTCTCCCAATCCTTCAAGCCGCTTTACCAGGAAGGCATGGGGCTGGTCGAACAGGCCGCCGAATATCTCGATGGCAAGGGCAGGCTCGAAGCCAAGAAATTGTCGCGCACGGCGGCGACGCTCTATGCGGCCGAGTCGATGCGGCTGACCACAAGGCTTATGCAGGTCGCCTCCTGGCTGCTTTTGCAGCGGGCGGCGAATTCCGGCGAGATGACGCGCGACCAGGTGGCTTCGGAGAAATCCAAGGTGCGTCTCGACACCGCGTCCGCGCATGACGAGGCGCTTGGCTGGAACGAACTGCCCGGGGATTTTCTGGACCTCGTGACGCGCTCGCTGCGCCTGCAGTCGCTGGTGCGGCGCATGGACGAGGAAATCTATGGCGGCGTCATCACCGAGACGCATGCGCCCAGCCGACGTGCCAATCCGGTGTCCGACCAGATCAGTCTTTTGAACACGGCGTTCGCGCGCGGCTGAAACCGCGTTTGCAAAGAACGATAGCGGTAGCGGCATATCCTTGATCGGGCCGTAATTTGGCGAGCCGTGGCTTTGGCTGCAAGTTCAACGCTTGCGATTCCGACCGCTCGTCGAAACCGCGGCAGCCATCGCCGTATTGAAGGCTGTGCCGGCCTTCCCGACAAAGATCACACTTGCCTTGAAGCGATAGGCCCCTAGTTGGAGCCGTTCGCCGCAGCCGGGTCGACCCGAGCCGGTTCTGCAAGAAAACCACCGTCACTGTGACCAAAGCAGATTGCGAGGCTTGATCCCGTGCATTCGCCATTGGACCGCATCCCGGTATCGATCATCATCCCCAACTACAACTACGAACAGTTTCTAGGACGCGCCATCGACAGCGCGTTGCAGCAGGACCACCGAAATGTCGAGGTCGTGGTCGTCGACGACGCATCGACGGATGCGTCGGTGGCCGTGATCGAATCCTACGGTGACAAAATCCGTCCGTGCCTGAGGCGCAGGAATGGCGGACATGCGGCTGCGTTCAATACCGGGTTCGAGGCGAGCACCGGAGAGATCGTCCTTTTCCTCGACGCCGACGACTATCTCTATCCGAACGCCGTCTCAGAGGTGTTGGACGAGTGGGACGCGGATGTCGCCCAAGCGCAATTCAGATTGCATCTCGTTGATGAGGACCAGCATATCAAGGATGTCTTTCCACCGCCGGAACAGCCGTTCGATTCAGGCGACGTCGTGCCGGAATTGTTGCGCAAGGGGCGGTACCGTACGACGGTGACAAGCGGGCTGGCGTTCGACCGCGAAGCGCTGGAAACGATAATGCCGATGCCTGAAAGCGATTTCCGGCAAGGCGCCGACGGCTATCTCGCAACGCTCGCGCCGCTGCACGGAGAGGTGAAATCCATCGACACCTGCCTTGGCGCCTACCGCATCCACGGCTCCAATCATTCGATCTTTGCCGAAAAGCTTGCCGAGCGGGCGCGTTGGCGCGTACAGCATGATTTCCGGCGTCTCGAAGCCTTGTCCGGCCGGGCGGCCGAGATCGGCTTGACCGTGCCGCCGGATGCCGGCCTTCGCGACCCGGTGCATCTGGAAGAGCGGCTGGCTTCGCTCTGCGTCGACGAACCCCAGCATCCGGTTGCAACCGACTCGCGGCTGGGACTGGCAAGAGCGGGCGCGGCCGCCAGTCTGGAAATGAACGCATCCTGGCGGCGGCGGGCTGCTCTGGCGGCCTGGTTCCTTTGCATCGGCATCCTGCCGCGGCGCATGGGCAATGCAGTCCTGGCGTGGAAACTGGTCGCATCGTCCAGGCCGGCATTTCTCACGCGGCTGTCGAAAACCATCCGCCGCGTGACGAATTAGAGCGTCTCACCGTTTCGGCGAATCGCTGAGATCGCAATTGTTTCCGGTTTGTTCACATTTTGCTGGCATCGCTTGCCGCCATGACTAGACTTGGCGCATGGGGGAAGCGATTCGCATCATCGGCATCGATCCGGGCCTGAGGCGCACCGGCTGGGGTATTATAGACAGCGTGGGCAATTCGCTGCGCTTCATCGCATCCGGCACGGTGCGGTCCGACGAGAAGGAGTCGCTGGCGACAAGACTCTGCCAGCTGCATGACGGCTTGGCCGAGGTGCTGCACCAGGCCATGCCGCATGAGGCGGCGGTCGAGCAGACCTTCGTCAACAAGGATGCGACGGCGACGTTGAAGCTCGGCCAGGCGCGCGGCATCGCCATGCTGGTGCCGGCGCGCGCCGGGCTGGTGGTCGCCGAATATGCGCCCAATGCCGTCAAGAAGGCGGTGATCGGCGTCGGCCACGGCGAGAAGAAGCAGATCCACATGATGGTGAAGGTGCTGATGCCGAAGGCTGTCTTCGACACCGACGACGCCGCCGACGCTCTGGCCATCGCCATCTGCCACGCGCATCACCGCCAGAGCGTCGCCTACCGGATGGCCGCGCTGGCCGGGTAGTGTTGTTCTTGACTTGTTCCGTCTGTTGGAATATTCCTTACTTGTAAGAAAGGATATTTCAATGCGAGTGACCAGCAAGGGCCAAGTGACCATTCCTCGCGATCTGCGCGAGACATTCGGCATTGTCGCCAACAGCGAAGTCATTTTCGGCATTGAGGGCGGAAAGATCACGATCACGCCCCGGCACGACAAGGGACGGCTGGCAGATCGTGAACGGCTTGCCAGTTTTCTCGCAGCGCTTGATCGGCTGGAGGGGAGCGGCGATCAGACGATGAATGCCGATGACGTCATGGCGCTGACGAGGGATCGCTGATCTTGGCGACGCTCGTCGATACCAATGTGCTTATAGATGTCGCGGTCCGCGATCCTGTCTGGCTGAAATGGTCGCGGCCGAAAATAGAGGCTGCCCGCAAGCGCGGCAGCCTCGTCATCAATCAGATCATCTATGCAGAGTTCTCGATACGCTACGAGACGATCGAAGAAGTCGACGATGTGTTGTCCGAAGATGAATACCGACGTGAGGGGTTGCCATTCGAAGCTGCCTTCGCGGCGTCGCGGGCATTTTTGCTCTATCGTCGGCAAGGAGGGCCGCGCGAGAGGGTCATGCCCGATTTTTTGATCGGCGCTCATGCCGTCATCAGAGGCTATCCCATCCTTACGCGCGATCCGACAGGTTTCAGAAAATACTTTCCCGATGTCGCGCTTATCGCGCCCGACACCCACCCGTAAGAGAGCTTATCCATGATCGGCAAGCTGAAGGGCACGCTGGACGAGATCGACGAGGATAGCTGCCTCATCGATGTGCACGGCGTCGGCTATGTCGCCCATTGCTCGGTGCGCACGCTGGCCGCGCTGCCGTCGCTCGGCGAGGCGGTGGTGCTGTTCATCGAGACCTATGTGCGCGAGGACATGATCCGGCTCTATGGCTTTCAGACCGGGCTGGAGCGCGAGTGGTTTCGCCTCTTGATGAACAATGTGCAGGGCGTCGGCGCCAAGGTGGCGCTGGCCATCCTGTCGACGCTGGCGCCGGCCGACCTCGCCAACGCGATCGCGCTGCGCGACATCGCCATGGTCTCTCGCGCGCCCGGCGTCGGCAAGAAGGTGGCTGAGCGCATCGTCACCGAACTGCGCACCAAGGCGCCTGCCTATGCGGGCGCGGCCACAGGCACGATCGGCCTCAAGCAGGAGCTTGGCGAAGGGGTCGCGGCCGCGCCGATCACCGATGCGGTCTCGGCGCTCGTCAATCTCGGCTATTCGCGCGACATCGCCGCGAATGCGGTTGCGGCGGCGCTGAAATCGGCCGGCGAGGGCGCGGATGCGTCCAAGCTCATCCGCTTCGGCCTGAAGGAATTGGCGCGGTGAGGCGACGCTTGTCCCGCCACCGGTCCTATGCAAGGAAGGCGGCATGACCCTTTCGCCCCGCCTCATTGCCCCCGACAAGCGCGGTGAGGATGCCGACCAGACCTTGCGGCCGCAGTCGCTCGACGAGTTCGTCGGCCAGGCGGCGGTGCGTGCCAATCTCAAGGTCTTCGTCGATGCCGCCAAGAGCCGCGGCGAGGCGCTCGACCATGTGCTGTTCGTCGGGCCGCCGGGGCTCGGCAAGACGACGCTGGCGCAGATCATGGCGCGCGAGCTCGGCGTCAATTTCCGCTCGACCTCGGGTCCGGTCATCGCCAAGGCCGGCGATCTCGCCGCGCTGCTGACCAATCTCGAGGAGCGCGACGTCCTTTTCATCGACGAGATCCATCGCCTCAACCCGGCGGTCGAGGAAATCCTCTATCCGGCAATGGAGGATTTCCAGCTCGATCTCATCATCGGCGAGGGGCCGGCGGCGCGCTCGGTCAAGATCGACCTTGCCCGTTTCACGCTGGTCGCGGCAACGACGAGGCTCGGCCTGCTGACCAATCCGTTGCGCGACCGTTTCGGCATTCCGGTCCGGCTCAATTTCTACACGGTCGAGGAGCTGGAGCAGATCGTGCGCCGCGGCGCCCGCATCCTGTCGATGCCGCTCGGCGACGATGGGGCGGTGGAGATCGCGCGCCGCGCGCGCGGCACGCCGCGCATCGCCGGCAGGCTGCTGCGCCGGGTGCGCGATTTTGCTTCGGTCGCCGGCGACGGTCATGTCGACAGGAGGATCGCCGACGAGGCGCTGACCAGGCTGGAGGTCGATGCGCTCGGCCTCGACGCGCTCGACCGCCGCTATCTGTCGATGATCGCGCGCAATTTCGGCGGCGGTCCGGTCGGCATCGAGACGATCGCGGCCGGGCTCTCCGAGCCGCGCGACGCGATCGAGGACATCATCGAACCTTATCTGATCCAGCAGGGCTTCATCCAGCGCACGCCGCGCGGCCGCGTGCTGACCGCCAACGCCTGGCGCCATCTCGGCCTCGACCCGCCGAGGGACATCGCCCAGCAGCAGATCAGCCTGTTCCAGGAGGAGTAACGCAGATTTGTTCGCCGTTTCGGCGGCGCAATGGCCGATCTGCGCAGAATCTGCGCGGCTCGGCCCGACTGAGGGCGCAATTGCATCCTTTAAGATAGGCTATCTGACGCAATCCTAGGGCTTGGGGCGACCTATGATCACCAGACGCGCTTTCCTGCGCCTTGTCGGCGGCTCGGCCTTCGCCATGGTGTCGCTCAGCGCCTATGCGGTCGGCATCGAGCCGATGCTGCTCACCCATGTGAAGCGCTACACATTGACGCCGCCGCACTGGCCGGCCGGGCTTAAGCTGCGCGTCGTGGCGCTGGCCGATATCCACTCCTGCCGGCCCTGGATGACGCCGGAACGGATCACAGCGCTTGCCGAGCAGGCCAACGCGTTGCAGCCAGATCTGATCGTGCTGCTCGGTGACTATACCGCTGGGACAAAGCTGGTGACCGGCCGGGTGCGGGTGGAGGAGTGGGCCGAGGCTTTGTCGGGGCTGAAGGCGCCGCTCGGCGTGCTGTCGATCCTCGGCAATCACGATTGGTGGACGGATTTCTTCGCCCAGCGAGCGGAAGCCGGCCCGACCCAGTCGCGCAAGGCGCTCGAGCATATCGGCATCCCGGTGCTGGAAAACGACGTCGTGCGGCTGGAAAAGGACGGGCATGGTTTCTGGATCGCCGGGCTAGCCGATCAGTTGGCGCTGCTGCCGAACAAGGCCAAAGGCCGTGACAGTTTCCAGGGCTTCGACGATCTCCCGGGCACCTTGGCCAAGATCCAGGGCAGCGAGCCGATCATCCTGCTTGCACACGAGCCCGACATTTTCACGAAGGTGCCGGAGCGGGTGTCGCTGACACTGTCCGGACACACGCATGGCGGACAGGTGCGGCTGTTCGGCTATTCGCCGGTCGTACCTTCGGACTATGGCAATCGCTTCGCCTACGGCCACGTCGTGGAGAATGACCGCAACCTGATCGTGTCGGGCGGGCTGGGCTTCAGCATTCTGCCGGTGCGTCTCGGGGTGCGGCCGGAGATGCTGCAGATCGATCTGGGCTGAGGCGGGTCGCCTCGGCCCTGCCTCAGCGCAGCGACCTGATCACGTCCATCACGTCCGGCTCCGCCTTCTCGCCGTCGAAGGCGTCGACCACGCCGAAGGCGCCGCCATAGCTCCACACCGACCAGGAAAAGCCATGTGCCTCGGCGCGGGCGATCATGTCGCGCACATAGGCGGCGCGATATGCGGCCGGCATGACGAAGCTGTTGCCGTATTCCTTGCGGATCATGCCGAATTCACCCAGCGTGATGTCCTGCGGCTTGACGCCGTTGGCCTTCGCCCAGGCGTCGACCGTCGCGAACGGCGCATCCATCACGCCAAGCAGCTTTTCAGGGCTATCCATCGTCGCCACCTGCTGGTCGAGATAGGCGAGCAGGCCGCTCCGCCGCGCCCAAGGCGCCTCGGCCTTGATCCGCTCGCGGATCGTGTCGAGCGTCATATTCAGTTGCGCCTTCGGTACAGCCGTCAACGGGTAGGACAGGCCGGTGACATAGGGGATGAAGTCGCCGGCCCAGCTTGCGCCCTGATGCGTCAAAAGGAAGGGATCGTAGGCGTGGAAAGCCCAGATGATGTTGTCATCGGCGATCGCCTTGGGATCGATCCTGGCCAGCGACTCCGCGTTCGAATAGCAGCCGCCGCTCAGCACCAGCGTGAGCCTGGTGGCGGAGGCGCGCGCGGCGGCGAACAATTGCTTCTGGCGGTCGGGCCAAAGTTTGGTGCCGTTCGCCTCGCAATCGACCAGCGGCTCGTTCATCAGTTCCAGCGCGACAAGCTTCGGATCCTCCTTGGCCAGCGTCCGCGCCATCTTGCGCACGAGCTCGGCATAGGCATCGAAGACGGCCGGGTCGTGCATCACCTCGCTCATGCCGATCTTGCGGCTGCCCCCGGCGGGGATCAGATGCAGGTCGACGATCACCTTCAGGCCGGCACGGTTGATCATGCGCGCGGAGTCCAGCACACTGGCATAGAGGTCGTCGCGAAGGGCCGTGGTGCGGTCCGAAAGAAAGGGCGAGGGATCGACCGGCATGCGCAGGAAGTCGAGGCCTGCGCCCTTGAGCGCCTTGAGGTCGTCCTCCTTGAGGAATTTGCGCCATTCCGGATAAGGCAGGATCGCCTCGCGCTCGCCCCATCTGTCCTCGGCCGGCCAGGTGACCCACTGGTCGAGATTGAGGCCGCGCTTCATCGAGAAGATCGCCGCTGCGGCGGGCAACGCCAACGGGCCAAGCGCAAGCAGCGCTGCCATCAAGGTCTTGATCATCGTGCCCAACAATGCCATCCCGTTCCCGCGCGAAAACAGTGCGTGTCGCCCAAAAATGTGCAGCGGTTTTTGGGACAACGACACGCACAGAAAAATGCCTAAAGCCCGAGGGCTTTAGGTGCCTGTTCGGGCCTGAAAAGGAAAGCGCGATGGACGATCATGGTGAATCGGCGGCGCTCGGCGCAGGGCTTTCCGGCGCGCTGACGGATTTCGGACACCGGCTGATGGCGAGGGTCTACTATGCCGACACGGATTTCTCCGGCGTCGTCTATCATGCGCGCTATCTCGAATTCCTCGAACGCGGGCGCTCCGACTATCTGAGGCTGACCGGCGTCCACCACACCGAACTCCTGGACGGCAAGCATGGCGAGCGCATCGTCTGGGTGGTGCGGCGCATGGAGATCGACTTCCGTTCGCCGGCGCGCATGGACGATATCCTCACCATCGACACGCGCACCGACGATATTTCCGGCGCCCGCATCTACATGGGCCAGCAATTGAAGCGCGGCGGCGACGTGCTGGTCGAGGCCAAGGTCGAAGCGGCGATCGTCGGCCAAGGCGGCCGGCCAAAGCGTTTCCCGAAGGAATGGATCGCGGCCTTCATGCCTCGGCCAAGCTGATATTCAGCCTGACCTGAATCTCACCTTGCCCTGCGTCGCGTCTCGCCGTCTGGCTGCGATCATGCGCGGCAATGCGCCGCGCCTGACGCCCTAACCCATCCTTAACCATAACGGTTCATGAAGGAATTGGCGAAGATTGGCGCAATCCGTGTGCCTTCCTTTCACCAATATTTGCCTCGAAAAGGCCGCGAAACGGTGCATTCGGGGCTATCCCGCAAGCTTCTAGCTTCGCGCGATCGGACCAAAGGAATGCCCATGGGCCAGCCGCCAGCGATGCCCGGAAAATCTTAAGGACGTAAGTCATGGAAAACATCGCACTCGCCGAACCGGGCGCGCATCTGTCGCTCTGGGCCCTATTCATGCAGGCCGGCTGGGTGGTCAAGCTGGTCATGATCGGCCTGCTCTGCGCCTCGATCTGGACGTGGGCGATCATCATCGACAAGCTCGTCGCCTATAGCCGCATGCGGCTGGCGCTCAACCGCTTCGAGCAGGTGTTCTGGTCGGGCCAGTCGCTCGAGGATCTCTACCGCACACTGGCCGATCGCAAGACCACGGGGATGGGCGCGATCTTCGTCGCCGCCATGCGCGAATGGAAGAAGAGTTTCGAAAAGGGCGCGAAATCGGCGCTGGCGCTGCAGACCCGCATCGACAAGGCGATGGACCTGGCGCTGACGCGCGAGATGGAGAAGCTGGAGGGTCGGCTCGGCTTCCTCGCCACCACCGGCTCGGCCGCGCCCTTCATCGGGTTGTTCGGCACCGTCATCGGCATCATGACGTCGTTCCAGGCGATCGCCGCCTCGAAGAACACCAGCCTTTCGGTGGTGGCGCCCGGTATCGCTGAGGCGCTGCTCGCCACCGCGATCGGCCTGCTCGCGGCCATTCCCGCGGTCATCGCCTACAACAAGCTGTCGTCGGACGCGAACAAGATCGGCATGCGCATGGAAGGCTTCGCGGACGAGTTCTCCGCCATACTCTCGCGCCAAATCGATGAAAAAGTAGCGCAGAAGGGCTGAGGATCGATCATGGGGATGTCTGCTGCAGGCGCAAGTGGCTCGGGGCGAGGCGGACGCGGCCATAGGCGGCGCGGCCGTCACCATGCCCTGATGTCCGAAATCAACGTCACGCCGATGGTCGACGTGATGCTGGTGCTGTTGATCATCTTCATGGTCGCGGCGCCGCTGCTCACCGTCGGGGTTCCGATCGACCTGCCGGACACGCAGGCCAAGGCGATGAATGTCGACACGCAGCCGATCACCGTTTCGATCGACTCGACGGGTAAGATTTTCCTGCAGGAGACCGAGATCCCGATCGAGGAGCTGATAGCCAAGCTGCAGGCGATCTCGAAGACCGGTTACGACGAGCGCATCTTCATCCGCGGCGACAAGTCGACCGACTACGGCACGGCAATGAAGGTGATGGCCCGCATTTCGGCGGCCGGCTATAAGAATATCGGCCTGGTCTCGCTGCAGGAACAGGATCAGTAGACGCCAAATGCGGACCGGCCTCACCTCATCGGTGATCTTGCATACGGTGGCCCTGGCCTTCGGGCTGTTCACGCTGTCGTCGCCGCCTGCCATGCCGGCGGCCGACGTGGAGTCGGTGGCGGTCGACATCGTGCCGATGGAAGCCGTGCCGCAGACGCTGCAGGGCGACAAGAAGTCGGTGATGCATGAAAAACCGGCGCCGCTGCCGACCAAGCGGCCGGACGTCGTGCCCAATGCACAGAAGGTCGGCGAGAACACCGTCGATACCGATAAGCCGGTGACGGACGAAGCCAAGCCGAAGCCGGTCGAGAAGACGGCGGCGCCGCCGCCCGCGCCGACGCCGACCGAGAAGCCGGCGGTCGAGGACGTGCCGAAGCCGCAGGAGAAGCCGAAGCCGACCCCAGCTACAGAAGTCGCTCCGACGCCGACGCCGAAGTCAGAGGTCAAGCCCGAGCCGGTCAAGCAGACGGAGCCCAAGCCGACGCCGGCCAAGCAGCCGACAGCGACGCCGCCGAAGGACACGACCGCCGCTATCCCGAAGGACGAGGTGAAGCCGGACGCCGTCGCCGAGGCGATAACCCAGGAGCAACCCACCGACGAGGCCAAGCTTCCGGATTCCGCGCCTGCGCCGGAAGCGCGGCCGAAGCCGCAGCCGGCCCAGGCCGAAAGCGCCAAGGCGCCAGACCGCAAGGACGCCGACAAGCCGGTAAAGGAAGCATCTTCCAAGCCGAAGTCGGACGACAAGCAGTTCAATGCGGATGAGATTTCCGCCCTGCTGGACAAGCAGAAGCCGTCCGGCGGCGGCGCCAAGCGCTCGACGCAGCAGGCCTCGCTCGGTGGCGAAAAGGACCAGGGCCAGAAGCTGTCGAAGTCGGAGGAAGGGGCCCTGCGCGATCAGCTTGCGGGTTGCTGGACCTTCCCGGCGGGCATGGAAGCCTCGGACGACCTCATTGCCGTGATCTCGTTCAATCTCGACGCCTCCGGCAAGCTGGACGGCCGGCCTGTCGTCGAGAAATCGAGCGGAAACCGCCAGGTCGACGAAAGCGCGGTGCGCGCTATCCAGAAATGCAACATGGCCGGCCTGCAGGTTCCTCCCGGAAAACAGGACATCTGGGCGCAGATCAAGGTCACTTTCGATCCGAGGGAAATGCTTGGCCTCTGAGGCCTGCCCTCCGCACAATCAGCGAAGAGAAGCGAGAAGATATGAAATTCACCCTCAAGCCGCTCCTGATGGTCGCGACAATTGCACTGGGTTCTATCGTTGGCGCTGCCGCGCCGGCATGGGCTCTCGTCGAGATCAACGTCAACAAGGGCAATGTCGAACCGCTGCCGATCGCCATCACGGATTTTCAGTCGAATGATGCGCTGGGCGCGCAGATCACCGAGATCGTCACCGCCGACCTGAAGCGCTCCGGCCTGTTCGCGCCGATCGACAAGAGCGCCTTCATCGAGAAGATTTCCGGTCCGGACGCCACGCCGCGCTTCGACGACTGGAAGGTGATCAACGCCCAGGCGCTGGTCACCGGCAGCGTCGGCAAGGAAGCCGACGGCCGCATCCGCGCCCAGTACCGGTTGTGGGATACGTTTGCGGGCCAGCAGATGGCGGGCGAGCAATTCTTCGCCAACGACGCCAACACCAGGCGCGTCGCCCATATCATCGCCGACGCCATCTATGAGCGGATCACCGGTGAAAAAGGCTATTTCGACACGCGCGTCGTCTTCGTCGACGAGTCCGGCGCCAAGAACGCCCGCAAGAAGCGGCTCGCCATCATGGACCAGGACGGCGCCAACATACGCTACCTGTCGGACGGCCGCGCGATCGTTCTGACGCCGCGTTTTTCGCCGAACCGGCAGGAAATCACCTACATGTCCTATGAAAGCGGGCAGCCGAAGGTCTATCTGCTGCAGATCGAGACCGGACAGCGCGAACTGGTGGGCAACTTCCCCGGCATGACGTTCGCGCCGCGCTTCTCGCCCGACGGCCAGAAGGTGATCATGAGCCTGCTGCGCGACGACGGCAACTCCAACATCTTCGCCATGGATCTGAGGAGCCGCTCGACGACGCGGCTCACCGATTCGACCGCGATCGACACTTCCCCCTCCTATTCGCCGGACGGCTCGCAGATCGTCTTCACCTCCGACCGCGGCGGCGGCAGCGGCCGTTCGCAGATCTATGTCATGGGCGCGGACGGCTCAAATCCGCACCGCATCTCCTTCGGCGACGGCGTCTATTCGACGCCCGTCTGGTCGCCGCGCGGCGACCTCATCGCCTTCACCAAGCAGAGCGGCGGCGAGTTCCAGATCGGCGTCATGAAAACCGACGGCTCGAGCGAGCGCATCCTGTCCTCCGGCTTCCAGCAGGAGGGTCCGACCTGGGCGCCGAACGGCCGCGTGTTGATGTTCTTCCGCGACTCCGCCGGCGGACCCAAGCTGGTCTCGGTCGATCTCACCGGCCGCAACGAGCAGCAGATTCCGACGGCGAACTATGCTTCGGACCCGGCTTGGTCGCCGTTGCTTGAATG
>NZ_VFWS01000095.1:0-21169 GCF_006443065.1 Mesorhizobium sp. B1-1-5
GTGCCGATCGCGATGGAAGAGAAGCTGCGCTTCGCCATCCGTGAAGGCGGCCGCACCGTCGGTGCCGGCATCGTCGTTACCATCAAGGAATAATCGATCCGGCCACTGCCGGCTCGACAAGGAAAGGGCGGTCTTCGGGCCGCCCTTTTGTTTGAAGCAGTGCTGTCAGGCCCTGTTCAATTCTGTTGCAACCATCGTCGCCGCAACTAGTATGGGTTGCGCCGTGGGGCTAGCCAGACGTGGTTTCCACATTCCGTTCAAAGACCATGCGGTGTCGGCGCGGGCTGCTTCGGCTGGGATTGGCCGCCGCCTTGGGGCTGGCCGCCTTCGGCGCCGCCGCAAAGGAAGAGCCGCCGGACTACGGTCCGACGATGCGCTTCGTCGTCGTGCGCAGCAGCGCGCCGGGCTGCGAGCCGAACTGCCCGGAATGGATCTCGGCCGAAGGCACGATCGACGCAGGCACGCCGCTGCTGCTGAAACGCCTGCTGAAGACGCTCGGCGGAAGGCCGCTGCCGATCGTCGTCAATTCTCCCGGCGGCAACGTCGATGCCGCGCTTCAGCTTGGCCGCATGGTCCGCAAGAACAAGCTCGATATCGCGGTCGGCATCACCGAATTTTCCGGCTGCTCGCCGGGGACGAAAAATTGCCGGGACAATGACGGCAAGGGCCAGCCCTATTCTGGCGTCGCTTACGACAGCGGCGCGATGTGCAATTCGGCCTGTCCGCTGATGTTTGCCGGCGGCATCCGCCGCGTGGTCGGCGAATGGGCCTATCTCGGCGTCCACCAGATCACCACCACCTACCGGCGCGAGAAGCTGCTCTACCGCACCACCTACCGGGTTGTGAACGGCAAGAAGAAGGTCATCGGCACCAGGATCGTCAGCCGCAAGAATGCCGGCAGCTACAAGACCTACGAGATGAGCAAGGCGATCGAGAAGCGGCTGTCGGCCTATTTCAAGGAGATGGGTGTCGAGCAGGATGTGCTCAGCGTGATGAAGGCCACACCTGCCAGCGACATCAGGCAGATCGAGCCCGATGACATGCTGGAGATGAAGCTCGTGACCAGCCTCGATTCGCTCGACCTGCTGACCGAGAGAACCATCTGCCAGCGCCATCCGGCACCGACGAATTGTCGCGAGATTCCCGCGAACGGCGTGCCCGTCGCGGTCGCGTCAGTAGGGGCCGGACCTTCTTATACAGCGCCGGTTCCCGCGCCGGCGCGGCAAGCCCACGAACAGCAGATGCGTTTCGTTCTTGTTCGCGGCGGCAATCCGCTCTGCAATCCCGATTGTCCGGAATGGATTTCGGCGGAAGGCACGATCGCCGCAGGTACGGCCGACAAGCTGCGCCAACTGCTCGATACGATCCGTGAGCGCCGGTTGCCGGTCGTAATCAACTCGCCGGGTGGAGATGTGCAGGCTGCGCTCGCCGCGGGCAGGCTGATCCGCGAGCGCGGCTTGGATATTGCGGTCGCCCGAACGGATTTTCTCGACTGCGATCCGGGCACGGCGGGGTGCGTCGCGGCCGACGGTCTCCATGCCGGGCTCACCATCGATGCCGGCGCCGAATGCGACGCCGCCTGCGCGGTGATGGTCGCCGGCGGGGTCCGGCGCCTGGTTGGCGCCGGTGCGCACTTCCTCGTGCATTCCATGGGCATGGAAGACAAGGTCAGGGCCTATCTCGACGAGATGGCGGTCGGCTCGGGCTTTTTCGCCGCCATGCAGTCGGCCGAATATGCAAAGCACAGGGAACTCAGCCGGGACGAACTGAAGACATTCGGGCTGACGACCGGGCCGCAATCGGTGGACGCGCTGACGGGCGCCACCATTTGCAGGTCCCCATCCAGGCCGGACAATTGCCGGGTTCTTCCGTCCGCCGATGCCGAGGCAAAGGCGCCGGCGAAGCTCTAGCTCGCGCACTGGCCATCGAGGCAGGTTGAGCGGGGCAGGGCGCTGCCGCTATCTTGTTGTACGCACAGGGAGGAGCGGCAATGAGCGAGGACATCCCGACTTTGTACGAATGGGCCGGCGGCAGCGAGGCGCTGAACCGGCTGACCCGGACCTTTTACGACAAGGTGGCGGCGGATCCGGTCGTCGGACCGGTGTTCAGGATGATGTCGCCGGATCACCCGGCGCATGTCGCCGCCTTCATCGGCGAGGTTTTCGGCGGCCCGAAGACCTACAGCGAGAAGCATGGCGGCCATCGCGAGATGGTGATGCATCATCTCGGCAAGCATCTGACCGAGGAGCAGCGCCGCCGCTGGATCAATCTCCTTGCCGACGCGGCGGATGAGGTCGGCCTGCCCGACGACCCCGAGTTCCGCTCGGCCTTCATGGGCTATGTCGAATGGGGATCGCGGCTGGCGAAGATGAACTCGAATCTTGGCGAGACCTGCGATCCCGAGACCGAGCCGATGCCCGCCTGGGGCTGGGGCGTGCCGGGCGGGCCTTACAAGCCGCCGGCCGGGAAGTCGTAGGCGCGGGCGTTGTCTGGCGAGCGCGATCGGTCGCCGGCGGTATGGAATCCAGATTTCCGGCAAAGGTTTTAAAACCACTGCTGAGTGCTCTTTACAGAGCGCACGGAAGCTTTTAGGAAGCGCCTGCGCCGAACAAGCGCATGCACGGGCATAGCTCAGTTGGTAGAGCGGCGGTCTCCAAAACCGCAGGTCGTAGGTTCGAGCCCTGCTGCCCGTGCCATTTTCCCAAAAGTGGCCGATCGAAGCTCCGGCGTTGAAAATCGGCGGGTGGCTTGCCATATAGCGAGAATTGGGGCATAAGCCCCGTATAGCCGGGACGGGACGACTGGATGGTTCCGAGGCGGCGTTAGGACATAAAGCGGACCCTTGCCACTTGCGTGGATTAAGAATCGGTTTTATGTAGACAAGACAGACACGCGACGCGTGGAGCTGGGAAGCCGGCTTTACGCGTCTGATTTGCGTGGGTGAAATAGCGGCGCTGATTCGCGCCGCATGAAGCCCAGGCGGCACGTCCCGGTCAGCGGGATCATCCAGGAGGCCCGGCCAACGGGTCTCGAAAACAGGCGGCGCATGGCTTCGAAAACCACTAATCCCTTCACCTTTCTCCAGCAGGTTCGCGCGGAGACGGCCAAGGTGACATGGCCTTCGCGGCGCGAGACCATGATCTCGACCGTGATGGTCCTGATATTCGCGGTGATCGCGATGCTGTTCTTCTTCGCTGCCGATATTCTGATGGGCTATGCGATCGAGTGGATCCTGGGTCTCGGGCATTAATTCGGCGGATTACGGAGAGGTCGTGAAATGACTGCGCGGTGGTATATCGTCCACGCCTATTCGAACTTCGAGAAGAAGGTCGCCGAGGACATCGAGAACAAGGCCAAGCAGAAGGGCTTGTCCGGGGACATTGAGCAGATCGTGGTCCCGACCGAAAAGGTCGTCGAGATCCGTCGCGGCCGCAAGGTCGATGCCGAGCGCAAGTTCTTCCCAGGCTATGTGCTCTTGAAGGCCAATCTGACCGACGCCGTGTTCTCGCTGGTCAAGAACACGCCGAAGGTCACCGGCTTTCTGGGCGACTCCAAGCCCGTGCCGATCACCGAGACGGAGGCGCAGCGCATCCTGAACCAGGTCCAGGAAGGCGTCGAGCGGCCGAAGCCCTCGGTCACCTTCGAGATCGGCGAGGCGATCCGCGTTTCGGACGGTCCTTTCGCGTCGTTCAACGGCGTCGTCCAGGAAGTGGACGAGGAGCGGGCCCGCCTCAAGGTGGAAGTTTCGATCTTCGGGCGCGCCGTGCCCGTCGATCTGGAGTTCGGGCAGGTCGAAAAGGGCTGATCCGTAAAGCTGCGCCGCAAGGCGCGGGGATCCGCGCCGAAAGGCGTCGGGAGGCGGCGTGAACAGACGCCGCATGAACAGGTGGGAGGCGAAGGCGGCATAGCCGGCCGTCGGAACCGCACCACCAGACTGCAACCGCCGGCGTTTCCCCGGCATGAGAAAAGGCAGGAATAGAGATGGCTAAGAAAGTTGCAGGCCAGCTCAAGCTCCAGGTTGCCGCGGGCTCGGCTACGCCGTCGCCCCCGATCGGCCCGGCGCTTGGTCAGCGCGGCATCAACATCATGGAATTCTGCAAGGCGTTCAACGCGCAGACCCAGGAGCTCGAGAAGGGATCGCCGATCCCGGTCGTCATCACCTACTACCAGGACAAGTCGTTCACCTTCGTCATGAAGACGCCGCCGGTGAGCTACTTCCTGAAGAAGGCCGCCAACCTGAAGTCGGGCTCCAAGGAGCCGGGCAAGGTCAAGGCCGGCACGATCAGCCGCGACAAGGTGCGCGCGATCGCCGAGCAGAAGATGAAGGACCTGAACGCAAACGACGTCGAGGCGGCCATGCGCATGGTCGAGGGTTCCGCCCGCTCGATGGGCCTGGAAGTGGTGGGCTAAGATCATGGCAAAGATTGCAAAGCGTGTTGCCAAGAGCCGCGAAGGCATCGATCCGAACAAGGCTTACGGCCTGTCCGAGGCGCTGCAGCTGCTCAAGGACCGGTCCAAGGTGAAGTTCGACGAGACCGTCGAGATCTCGATGAATCTCGGCGTCGATCCGCGCCATGCCGACCAGATGGTCCGCGGCGTGGTCAACCTGCCGAACGGCACCGGCCGCTCGGTGCGCGTCGCGGTGTTTGCCCGTGGCGACAAGGCCGAGGAAGCCAAGGCCGCCGGCGCCGATATCGTCGGCGCCGAGGACCTTGTCGACATCGTCCAGAAGGGCACGATCGATTTCGACCGCTGCATCGCCACGCCGGACATGATGCCGCTGGTCGGTCGTCTGGGTAAGGTTCTCGGTCCGCGCGGCATGATGCCGAACCCGAAGGTCGGCACTGTGACCACCGATGTGGCCGCGGCCGTCAAGGCTTCGAAGGGCGGCGCCGTCGAGTTCCGCGTCGAGAAGGCCGGCATCGTTCAGGCCGGCGTCGGCAAGGTCTCGTTCGACGTCAAGGCGCTGGAAGAAAATGTCCGCGCCTTCGCCGACGCGGTGACCAAGGCCAAGCCCGCGGGCGCCAAGGGCAACTATGTCAAGAAGGTGTCGGTCACCTCGACGATGGGCCCCGGCCTCAAGCTCGACATCGCGACGCTCGCCGCGTCGTAAGTGTCGGCCGATCGGGTAAGGCCGATCGCTAGGGCATGATCCCGAAAAGCGGGAGCATGCTCCAGCAAGAAAGAATTCCGGACCGCCGATCCGTCGGCGGCCCGGTACCCCGGAAGCCGAAAGGTTTCCGGATATCCTGTCCGAGATTGCAGGCGGCCCAAAAGCCTTAATTCAACTGGGCCTGCATGAGACGGGTGAAGACCCGACAAAGGAGCCAAGCTCCAATGAAAGGTTCGAACCGTGTTTGCCTTTTGTCTGCGCACTATCCGGCGTGCCGGCTGGTGTGGCGAAAGGGGGCAGGATCCTCGAGCGTCGTTCGGGAGATCCGTTACTGGATGGCCCGGCCGGCAAAAGGCAACCGACGCCTGACCTCGTCAATGGGGCAGGGGTCAACTGGAGATAGGCAGTGGACAGAGCGGAAAAACGCGAACTCGTCACGGGCCTGAATGATGCGTTTTCAAGCGCTGGTTCAGTCGTCGTGGCCCACTACGCCGGTATCACCGTCGCGCAAATGAACGACCTTCGGTCGAAGATGCGCGCCGCCGGTGGCACCGTCAAAGTCGCGAAGAACCGTCTCGCCAAGATCGCTCTTCAGGGCACGGACTCCGCATCGATCATCGATCTGTTCAAGGGACAGACGCTGGTCGCTTATTCGGAGGATCCGATTGCGGCGCCGAAGGTCGCGTCCGATTTCGCCAAGGGGAATGACAAGTTGATCATTCTCGGTGGCGCGATGGGCACGACCTCGCTCGACGCCGACGGTGTGAAGGCACTCGCCACACTACCGTCGCTCGACGAGCTGCGCGCCAGGCTGGTTGGCATGATCGCCACGCCGGCAACCCGGATCGCCCAGATCGTCAATGCGCCCGCGGCTTCGGTCGCGCGTGTCATCGGCGCTTACGCCCGGAAGGACGAGGCGGCATGAGGCCGTTCCTCGCTGTCAACAACACACGTTCGAACCTAGTGAAGGAATACAAAAATGGCTGATCTCGCAAAGATCGTAGACGACCTTTCGAAGCTGACCGTCCTCGAGGCGGCCGAGCTGTCGAAGCTCCTGGAAGAGAAGTGGGGCGTTTCGGCCGCCGCTCCGGTAGCGGTTGCCGCTGCCGGCGGCGCTGCCGCTGCCGCTGCTCCGGTTGAAGAGAAGACGGAATTCGACGTCGTTCTCGCCGATGCCGGCGCCCAGAAGATCAACGTCATCAAGGAAGTCCGCGCCATCACCGGCCTTGGCCTCAAGGAAGCCAAGGACCTGGTCGAAGCGGCTCCGAAGCCGGTCAAGGAAGCCGTTTCCAAGGCCGACGCCGACAAGTTCAAGGCTCAGCTGGAAGCAGCTGGCGCCAAGGTCGAGCTGAAGTAAGCCTGTTAGGCGAGGGCGGACGGTCTCGCGCCGTCCGCCCCCTCCCTTGACGAAGGGAGGGTTCTGTCACGCGAGGCGTTTGAAAACCTCTTTCCTGAGGGCCGAAAAGCGGCCTTCCGGAAACGGGTTTTCTCCCGTTTTAGCCGGTAGCCGCCAAGCGATTGGCCCAAGAAATTGGCAGGGGCGGCCGGAAAAACAGATAGGGGCAGCCGCCGAGGCAGCCCGTTGGTGCAAGGCGAGCCGCGGCGAGGTTCGTCCCGAGTTTATAGCTAAGGAGCGACGATGGCCCAGACCCAGACTTTCAATGGCCGCAGACGCGTACGCAAGTTCTTCGGAAAGATCCCGGAAGTTGCGGAGATGCCGAACCTCATCGAGGTCCAGAAGGCATCCTATGACCAGTTCCTGATGGTGGACGAGCCCAAGGGCGGCCGTCCGGACGAAGGACTGCAGGCCGTTTTCAAGTCGGTCTTCCCGATCTCCGACTTTTCCGGCTCTTCGATGCTGGAGTTCGTGAAGTACGAGTTCGAGGCACCGAAATTCGACGTTGACGAGTGCCGTCAGCGCGACCTGACCTATGCGGCGCCGCTGAAGGTGACGCTGCGCCTCATCGTGTTCGATATCGACGAGGATACCGGCGCCAAGTCGATCAAGGACATCAAGGAGCAGGACGTCTACATGGGCGACATGCCGCTCATGACGTCGAACGGTACCTTCATCGTCAACGGCACCGAGCGCGTCATCGTCTCGCAGATGCACCGTTCGCCGGGCGTCTTCTTCGACCATGACAAGGGCAAGTCGCACTCGTCGGGCAAGCTTCTGTTTGCCGCGCGCGTCATTCCTTATCGCGGTTCGTGGCTCGACATCGAGTTCGACTCCAAGGACGTCGTGCACGCCCGCATCGACCGCCGCCGCAAAATTCCGGTGACGTCGCTGCTGATGGCGCTCGGCATGGACGGCGAGGAGATACTGTCGACCTTCTACAACAAGATCACCTACAAGCGCGCCGGCGACCACTGGCGCATTCCGTTCAACGTCGAGCGTTTCCGCGGCCTCAAGGCCGTTGGCGACCTGGTCGACGCCGATACCGGCGAGATCGTGGTCGAGCAAGGCAAGAAGATCACCGCCCGCCAGGCTCGCCAGCTCGGCGAGAAGGGTCTCAAGGCCATCAAGGCGACCGACGAGGACCTGCTCGGCAACTACCTTGCCGAAGACATCGTCAACTACGGCACCGGCGAGATATTCCTCGAAGCCGGCGACGAGATCGACGACAAGACGCTGAAGGTGCTGCTCGGCACCGGCGATGACGAGATCCAGATCCTGGACATCGACCACGTCAATGTCGGCGCCTACATCCGCAACACGCTCAACGTCGACAAGAACGAGAGCCGCCAGGACGCGCTGTTCGACATCTACCGTGTCATGCGCCCGGGCGAGCCGCCGACGCTCGAGACCGCCGAAGCCATGTTCAACTCGCTGTTCTTCGACAGCGAGCGCTACGACCTGTCGGCCGTCGGCCGCGTCAAGATGAACATGCGCCTCGAGCTCAAGGCCGAGGACACCGTGCGCGTGCTGCGCAAGGACGATATCCTGGCCGTGGTCAAGACGCTGGTCGAGTTGCGTGACGGCAAGGGCGAGATCGACGACATCGACAATCTCGGCAACCGCCGCGTGCGTTCGGTCGGCGAGCTGATGGAGAACCAGTACCGCGTCGGCCTGCTGCGCATGGAGCGCGCGATCAAGGAACGCATGTCCTCGATCGAGATCGACACGGTCATGCCGCAGGACCTGATCAACGCCAAGCCGGCGGCCGCCGCCGTGCGCGAGTTCTTCGGTTCCTCGCAGCTGTCGCAGTTCATGGACCAGACCAACCCGCTGTCGGAGATCACCCACAAGCGGCGCCTGTCGGCGCTTGGACCGGGCGGTCTGACCCGCGAGCGCGCCGGCTTCGAGGTGCGCGACGTGCATCCGACGCATTACGGCCGCATCTGCCCGATCGAGACGCCGGAAGGCCCGAATATCGGTCTGATCAACTCTTTGGCCACTTTCGCGCGCGTCAACAAATACGGCTTCATCGAGAGCCCATACCGCAAGATCGTCAACGGCAAGCTGACCAATGACGTCGTTTATCTGTCGGCGATGGAAGAGGCCAAGCACCATGTCGCGCAGGCCAACGCCGAGCTCGACAAGAACGGCAGCTTCGTCGACGAGTTCGTCATTTGCCGTAATGCCGGCGAAGTGATGATGGCGCCGCGCGAGAACGTCGACCTGATGGACGTCTCGCCGAAGCAGATGGTGTCCGTCGCGGCGGCGCTCATCCCGTTCCTCGAGAACGACGACGCCAACCGCGCGCTGATGGGCTCGAACATGCAACGTCAGGCCGTGCCGCTGGTGCGCGCCGAAGCGCCGTTCGTCGGCACCGGCATGGAGCCGGTCGTCGCCCGCGACTCGGGCGCTGCCATCGGCGCCCGCCGCGGCGGCGTGGTCGACCAGGTGGACGCCACCCGTATCGTCATCCGCGCCACGGAAGATCTCGATCCGGGCAAGTCCGGCGTCGATATCTACCGGCTGATGAAGTTCCAGCGTTCGAACCAGAACACCTGCATCAACCAACGTCCGCTGGTGCGCATGGGCGACCGCGTCAACAAGGGCGACATCATTGCCGACGGTCCGTCGACCGAGCTCGGCGATCTGGCGCTCGGCCGCAACGTGCTGGTCGCGTTCATGCCGTGGAACGGCTACAACTACGAGGACTCGATCCTGCTCTCCGAGCGCATCGTGGCCGACGACGTCTTCACCTCGATCCACATCGAGGAGTTCGAGGTCATGGCGCGCGACACCAAGCTCGGGCCGGAGGAAATCACGCGCGATATTCCGAACGTTTCGGAAGAAGCGCTGAAGAACCTCGACGAGGCCGGTATCGTCTATATCGGTGCTGAAGTGCAGCCGGGCGACATCCTGGTCGGCAAGATCACCCCGAAGGGCGAAAGCCCGATGACGCCGGAAGAAAAGCTCCTGCGCGCCATCTTCGGCGAAAAGGCTTCGGACGTTCGCGACACCTCCATGCGCATGCCTCCGGGCACCTTCGGCACGGTCGTCGAAGTGCGCGTCTTCAACCGCCACGGCGTGGAGAAGGACGAGCGCGCGATGGCGATCGAGCGCGAGGAGATCGAGCGTCTGGCCAAGGACCGCGACGACGAACAGGCGATCCTGGATCGCAACGTCTATGCGCGTCTTTCCGACGTGCTGGTCGGCAAGGAGGCGATCGCCGGACCGAAGGGCTTCAAGAAGGGCTCGAAGCTGTCGAAGGACACGCTCGACGAGTATCCGCGTTCGCAGTGGTGGCAGTTCGCCGTGGAGAACGAGAAGCTCCAGGGCGAGCTCGAGGCTCTGCGTGGCCAGTACGACGAATCCAAGAAGGCGCTCGAGCAGCGCTTCATGGACAAGGTCGAGAAGGTGCAGCGCGGCGACGAAATGCCTCCGGGCGTCATGAAGATGGTCAAGGTCTTCGTGGCCGTGAAGCGCAAGATGCAGCCGGGCGACAAGATGGCCGGCCGTCACGGCAACAAGGGTGTCGTGTCGCGCATCGTTCCGGTCGAGGACATGCCTTTCCTCGAGGACGGCACGCATGCCGATATCGTGCTCAACCCGCTGGGTGTGCCGAGCCGCATGAATGTCGGCCAGATCCTGGAAACGCATCTGGGCTGGGCTTGCGCCGGCATGGGCAGGAAGATCGGCGAGCTGATCGACGCGTACAAGGGTGGCGGCGACATCAAGCCGCTGCGCAAGACGCTGGAAAGCTTCATGCCGGCCAATGACCGCAACGAGCCGATCCGCGAGTATGACGACGAGAGCATCGTTCGCCTGAGCGAGCAGATGCGCCGCGGCGTCTCGATCGCGACCCCGGTGTTCGACGGCGCGCATGAGGCCGACATCAACACCATGCTGGAGCAGGCTGGCCTGCACACCAGCGGTCAGTCGCAGCTCTATGACGGCCGCACCGGCGAGCCGTTCGATCGCAAGGTGACGATGGGCTATATCTATATGCTCAAGCTGCATCACCTGGTGGACGACAAGATCCACGCGCGTTCGATCGGTCCGTACTCGCTCGTCACCCAGCAGCCGCTGGGCGGCAAGGCGCAGTTCGGCGGCCAGCGCTTCGGCGAAATGGAGGTCTGGGCGCTCGAAGCCTACGGCGCGGCCTACACGCTGCAGGAAATGCTGACGGTGAAGTCGGACGACGTCGCCGGCCGCACCAAGGTCTACGAGGCGATCGTGCGCGGCGATGACACGTTCGAGGCAGGCATCCCCGAGAGCTTCAACGTTCTCGTCAAGGAAATGCGCTCGCTCGGCCTCAATGTGGAGCTGGAGAACACGCAGGTCGAAGAGACCCCGACGCGTCTGCCCGACGCGGCCGAGTAAGGCACCGGCGCGCGCCGCGTTCTAAGCGCGGCGCGCCCTGAGCATGATCCCGAAAATCGGTCACCGGTTTTCGGCCAAGATCACGCTCACCCAAGAAGTCTTCGGCCGGTTCGACCGGCCAGTCTGCGGACATTTCGTCCGCGATCGATGCAAGGGGTTATCGAGGACCCCGAAAAGGAGAACGGCATGAACCAAGAGGTCATGAATCTCTTCAACCCGCAGGCGCCTGCGCAGGTGTTCGATTCCATCCGGATCTCGCTTGCCAGCCCAGAGAAGATTCTGTCCTGGTCGTTCGGCGAGATCAAGAAGCCGGAGACCATCAATTACCGCACCTTCAAGCCGGAGCGTGACGGCCTGTTCTGCGCGCGCATTTTTGGTCCGATCAAGGACTATGAGTGCCTGTGCGGCAAGTACAAGCGCATGAAGTACAAGGGCGTCATCTGCGAAAAGTGCGGCGTCGAAGTCACGCTGTCGCGCGTTCGCCGCGAGCGCATGGGCCATATCGAGCTCGCCGCGCCCGTCGCCCATATCTGGTTCCTGAAGTCGCTGCCTTCGCGCATCGGCACGCTGCTCGACATGACGCTCAAGGATATCGAGCGCGTGCTCTACTTCGAGAACTACATCGTCACCGAGCCGGGCCTTACCGCGCTGAAGGAGAACCAGCTCCTCAGCGAGGAAGAGTACATGATTGCCGTCGACGAGTACGGCGAGGACTCTTTCACCGCCATGATCGGCGCCGAGGCCATTCACGACCTTCTGGCCGGCATGGACCTGGAGAAGATCGCCGGCGACCTGCGTTCGGAGCTGGCCTCGACCACGTCCGAGCTCAAGCAGAAGAAATACCTGAAGCGGCTCAAGGTCGTCGAGAACTTCATGGAATCCGGCAACCGTCCGGAATGGATGATCATGAAGGTGGTTCCGGTGATCCCGCCGGACCTGCGCCCGCTTGTCCCGCTGGACGGCGGCCGCTTCGCCACGTCCGACCTCAACGACCTCTACCGCCGCGTCATCAACCGCAACAACCGCCTGAAGCGGCTGATCGAGCTGCGCGCGCCCGGCATCATCGTGCGCAACGAAAAGCGCATGCTGCAGGAAGCCGTCGATGCGCTGTTCGACAACGGCCGTCGCGGCCGCGTCATCACCGGCGCCAACAAGCGTCCGCTGAAGTCGCTGTCCGACATGCTGAAGGGCAAGCAGGGCCGGTTCCGCCAGAACCTGCTCGGCAAGCGCGTCGACTATTCCGGCCGCTCGGTCATCGTGACCGGTCCGGAGCTCAAGCTGCATCAGTGCGGCCTGCCGAAGAAGATGGCGCTCGAGCTCTTCAAGCCCTTCATCTACGCCCGCCTCGACGCCAAGGGTTTCTCCTCGACTGTCAAGCAGGCGAAGAAGCTGGTCGAGAAGGAGCGTCCGGAGGTTTGGGATATCCTCGACGAGGTCATCCGCGAGCATCCGGTGCTCTTGAACCGCGCGCCGACGCTGCACCGCCTCGGCATCCAGGCGTTCGAGCCGATCTTGATCGAAGGCAAGGCGATCCAGCTGCACCCGCTGGTCTGCACCGCCTTCAACGCCGACTTCGACGGCGACCAGATGGCGGTCCACGTGCCGCTGTCCCTGGAAGCGCAGCTTGAAGCCCGCGTGCTGATGATGTCGACCAACAACATCCTGCACCCGGCCTCCGGCGCGCCGATCATCGTGCCGTCGCAGGACATGGTTCTCGGTCTCTACTATCTCTCGATCGTCAACCAGAACGAGCCGGGCGAAGGCATGATGTTTGCCGACATGGGCGAGCTCCAGCATGCGCTGGAGACCAAGGCCGTGACGCTGCACGCCAAGATCAAGGGCCGCTTCCGCAGCGTCGACGCGGAAGGCAACGTCGTGTCGAAGATCTACGACACCACGCCTGGCCGCATGATCATCGGCGAGCTTCTGCCGAAGAACGTCAACGTGCCGTATGAGACCGCCAACCAGGAGATGACCAAGAAGAACATCTCCAAGATGATCGACACAGTCTACCGCCACTGCGGTCAGAAGGAGACGGTCATCTTCTGCGACCGCATCATGGCGCTCGGCTTTGCGCACGCCTGCCGTGCCGGCATTTCGTTCGGCAAGGACGACATGCTGATCCCGGACACCAAGCTGAAGCTCGTTTCCGACACCGAGGCTTTGGCCAAGGAATACGAGCAGCAGTACAATGACGGCCTGATCACGCAGGGTGAGAAGTACAACAAGGTCGTCGACGCCTGGGCCAAGTGCTCGGAGAAGGTGGCCGACGAGATGATGGCGCGCATCAAGGCGGTGGAGTTCGAGGACAACGGCCGTCAGAAGCCGATGAACTCGATCTACATGATGTCGCATTCGGGTGCGCGCGGTTCGCCCACCCAGATGCGTCAGCTCGCCGGCATGCGCGGTCTGATGGCCAAGCCCTCGGGTGAAATCATCGAGACGCCGATCATCTCGAACTTCAAGGAAGGCCTCACCGTGCTCGAGTATTTCAACTCGACCCACGGCGCCCGCAAGGGTCTGGCCGACACCGCCTTGAAGACGGCGAACTCGGGTTACCTCACCCGCCGCCTCGTCGACGTGGCGCAGGACTGCATCGTCAACTCCGTGGATTGCGGCACCGACAAGGGCCTCACCATGCAGCCGATCGTCGATGCCGGTCAGATCGTTGCCTCGGTCGGCCAGCGTGTGCTGGGCCGCACTTCGCTCGATGACATCAATCATCCGGTCACCGGCGACCTGCTGGTCAAGGCCGGAACGTTGATGGACGAGCGCGATGTGGAGCAGATCGAGAAGGCCGGCGTGCAGTCGGTCCGCATCCGTTCGGCGCTGACCTGCGAGGTCAGGACCGGCGTGTGCGCGGTCTGCTACGGTCGCGACCTGGCCCGCGGTACCCCCGTCAACCAGGGCGAGGCCGTCGGCGTCATCGCGGCGCAGTCGATCGGCGAGCCGGGCACCCAGCTCACCATGCGTACCTTCCACATGGGCGGCACGGCGCAGGTGGTGGATTCCTCGTTCCTTGAAGCCTCCTATGAGGGCAAGGTGCAGATCCGCAACCGCAACGTGGTCCGCAACTCGGAAGGCCAGCAGATGGTCATGGGCCGCAACATGGCGGTGCTCATCCTCGATGAGACCGGCAAGGAGCGCGCCACGCACCGCGTCGCCTATGGTTCGCGTATTTTCGTGGACGATGGCGACAAGGTGAAGCGCGGCCAGCGTATCGCCGAGTGGGATCCCTATACCCGCCCGGTCCTCACCGAAATCGAGGGCAGGGTGGCGTTCGAGGATCTGGTCGACGGCATCTCCGTGCAGGAAACGGCCGACGAGTCGACCGGCATCACCAAGCGCGAGGTCATCGACTGGCGTTCGACGCCGCGCGGCAACGACCTGAAGCCCGCGATCGCCATCCAGGACGCCAAGGGCAAGGTCGGCAAGCTGTCGAAGGGCGGCGATGCACGCTTCCTGCTCTCGGTCGAGGCTATCCTCTCGGTCGAGCCGGGCGCGCATGTCCGTCCGGGCGACGTGCTTGCGCGTATCCCGATGGAAAGCGCCAAGACCAAGGACATCACCGGCGGTCTGCCGCGTGTTGCGGAACTGTTCGAGGCTCGCCGTCCGAAGGATCACGCCATCATCGCCGAGATCGATGGCACGATCCGCTTCGGCCGCGACTACAAGAACAAGCGCCGCATCATCATCGAGCCGCATGACTCGACGCTCGAGCCGGTGGAGTACCTGATCCCGAAGGGCAAGCCGTTCCATCTCCAGGACGGCGACGTCATCGAGAAGGGCGACTACATCCTCGACGGCAATCCGGCGCCGCACGACATCCTGGCGATCAAGGGCGTGGAGGCGCTTGCGTCTTACCTCGTCAACGAGATCCAGGAGGTCTACCGTCTGCAGGGCGTGTCGATCAACGACAAGCACATCGAGGTGATCGTTCGCCAGATGCTGCAGAAGGTTGAGATCACCACGCAGGGCGATTCGACCTACATCCCGGGCGACCACGTCGATGTGATCGAGCTGGAGGAGGTCAACGAGCGCCTGATCGAGGACGGCAAGAAGCCGGCCGAAGGTCAGCCGGTGCTGCTTGGCATCACCAAGGCCTCGCTGCAGACGCCGTCCTTCATCTCGGCCGCCTCGTTCCAGGAGACGACCAGGGTGCTCACCGAAGCTGCGGTTGCCGGCAAGACCGACATGCTGCAGGGCCTGAAGGAAAACGTCATCGTCGGCCGCCTGATCCCGGCCGGCACGGGCGGCACGATGAGCCAGATAAGGCGCATCGCCACCTCGCGCGACGAGCTCATCATCGACGAGCGCCGCAAGGCCTCCGGTGTAGAGGTCGCCGAGCCGATGCTGACCGACATGGTCAACGCCGCGCAGTAAGCGCGATGAATGAGAAAACAAGAAAAGGGGCCCGCGCGGCCCCTTTTCGCATTTTGGCTTGAAGCAACGAGGAAGAGCTATGAGCAGCAAAATCTGGACGGCTGTCGACGACTACATTGTTTCCTCCCTTTTCGAAGCGGATCCCGTGCTGGATGCAGTGCTTAAGGCCAACCGCGATCAGGGCCTGCCGGCGATCGACGTCTCGGCCGCGCAAGGCAAGCTGCTGTCGCTGCTGGTGCGCATCCGCGGCGCGAAGAAGGTGCTGGAGGTCGGCACGCTCGGCGGCTATTCGACCATCTGGATGGCAAGGGGATTGCCCGCGGACGGCAAGGTCGTGACGCTGGAGCTCGATCCGCACCACGCCAAGGTCGCGCGTTCGAACTTCGAGCGGGCAGGGGTTTCCGACAAGATCAACCTGCGCATTGGTCCGGCGCTGCAGTCGCTTGCCGCGCTGGCAGGCGAAAATGCCGGTCCGTTCGACCTGATCTTCATCGACGCTGACAAGCCGAACAACCCGAATTACCTCGACTGGGCGATGAAACTCTCGCGCTCAGGCACGGTCATCGTCTGCGACAACGTCATCCGCGACGGCGCGGTGCTGGATGAGGATGGCCGTGACGCCAATGTCGAGGGCGCACGCGCCGCTTTTTCGTTCATCGGCGGCGAGAAGCGGCTGGACGGCACCGCCATCCAAACCGTCGGCGCCAAGGGCTATGACGGATTTACCATCGCGATCGTAGAATGAGGATGCCCTAATCGAAGAACGCCTCGACCACGTTGCGCTTGCCCAGCATGAACGCATCGGCGACGTGCTGCAGCGGCGCGAGATCGACATCGGACGTCCCGGCGCGAACGATCTCGGCGAAGCGCTTGTAAAGCATCGGGTATTCGGCCTCCGGCTCGTCATGGACCATGCGCCCGTCGACGGCGAGCTTCGCGCCGCCGCCGGATAGCACCATTCTGCCCTTGTCGGTCTCGGCGACGATGTCCCAGCTTTGCGGGCCGGTCTGCAGCCAGTCGAGCTCCATCGTCACCGGCAAGCCGGTCGATGTGCGGAAGGCGACATGCGCCGCGACCGGGGCCGCGCGATTCTCGGGGAAATCGAGCACGGCCGAGGTGATGAACATCGCAGGCAAGATGTGTGTGGCGATCGACAGCGCGTTGATGCCGGGATCGAACACGCCGAAGCCGCCCGGCTCCCAAATCCATTCCTGGTTCGGGTGCCAGCGCCGCACGTCTTCCTTCCAGTTGATGGCGGCCGAAGTCAGTCTGGCCGAGGCGAGGAAAGCGCGCGCGGCCTCCACCGCCGGCGCGTAGCGTGAATGCCAACTGGCAAAGAGCGAGACGCCGTTCCTTTCGGCAAGCGTCTTGAGGTGCTCGACCTCGCTGACCGTGGCGCCCGGCGGCTTTTCGAGGAACACGTGCTTCCTCGCTTCCAGCGCGCTGCGCGCGGCGTCGTAACGGAACTGGGGCGGCATGCAGAGCGAGACCGCCTCGAGGCTAGGTTCGGCCGCCAGCATCGCTTCGATGCTGGGATAGTTCGCAATGCCGTCAACCTTGCCGTGGCGGCTGGCTGCGGCTGTCAGTTGATAGTTGCCGTCCTTGGCGACCGCAGGCAGGTGCTGGTCGCGGACGATCTTTCCCACGCCGACGATGCCGAGCTTGATGGGACTGCTGGTCATGGGAACTCCAAGGAATGAAAGGGTGTGTCTAGGCAGGCAGGTTTGTCCGGCGAGTCCGGCAAATATGACGCTGGCGGCGCTTTTCAGATCGGCTCTTCAAAGGTGACGATCGAAACCTCGCCCTCCAATGCGCCTTGATAGGCCGACAGATGCGGCTCGTCGTCGGGCTCGCCCTCCATGTCGCCGATCTGGTCGAGCTCGGCCTCGGCGTAACCTTCGGCGGCAAGCGATTCGAGCGCGCGGCGCACGGCAGAATCATCGTCGGGCGCCACAAGCATCACATGAACGCCTTCCGGCTTGCCGCCCTTCTTCTTCCAGACCCGTCCGGTGATGATCGTGACCGGCCGTTCTTCATTGTCGTTCACGGGCTGATTCCTCGTTTTCCCCGAGATTGTGCGATGCAAGCCGCCTTTTGGCACGAAGCCGGGCCACAGGACAGCGCAAAGCCGGTCACTTTCTTCCTCGCTCTTGAAAAAAGACGCAAGAAAATTACATGCGTTTTCCGCATGGCTGCCCAGCCTCGGGTTGGGCGCAATATTTGCGGCGCCGGGGTTGACGGACCCTGGGGTTGCGAGTAGAAGCCGCGACGTCAGAACCGATGTGAGGCTCTCCTGTCCGAAGCGACACGCTTTGGAGTTTGCCTCAAACAGGGTTCGTTTTACGAGCGAAAAGACATTTCCGGCGCGCATGAAGCGGCTTCCGCTTCCTCTGCAATTTGTTCGGGCAGGACCGCGAGACGCGGTGTGTTGCCCGAATTTGCGTATGGAAATGACGCTTTGAGCGGCCCCCTGACAGGGCAGACACGGAATTGAGAGACAAGAGGGTTTAATGCCTACCGTCAACCAGCTGATCCGCAAGCCGCGCCTGGCGCCGGTGAAGCGCAACAAGGTCCCGGCCATGCAGCAGAACCCGCAGAAGCGGGGCGTCTGCACGCGCGTCTACACCACGACGCCGAAGAAGCCGAACTCGGCGCTGCGCAAGGTGGCCAAGATTCGCCTGACCAACGGTTTTGAAGTGATCGGCTACATCCCCGGCGAAGGTCACAACCTGCAGGAACACTCGGTGGTCATGATCCGCGGCGGCCGCGTCAAGGATCTGCCGGGCGTCCGCTACCACATCATCCGCGGCGTGCTCGACACGCAGGGTGTGAAGAACCGCAAGCAGCGTCGTTCGAAATACGGCGCCAAGCGTCCGAAGTAAGGGTTTCCCATGTCCCGTCGTCACAGTGCAGAAAAGCGTGAGATCAATCCGGACCCCAAGTTCGGCGATCTGATCGTCACCAAGTTCATGAACGCCGTCATGTATGACGGCAAGAAGTCGGTTGCCGAGACCATCGTCTACGGCGCGCTGGACCAGGTCCAGGCCAAGACCAAGCAGGAGCCGGTCACCGTCTTCCATCAGGCGCTCGACAATGTCGCCCCGCATGTGGAAGTGCGTTCGCGTCGTGTCGGCGGCGCCACCTATCAGGTTCCGGTCGATGTGCGCCCCGAGCGTCGTCAGGCGCTGGCCATCCGCTGGCTGATCGCCGCCGCGCGCAACCGCAACGAGACCACCATGGTCGACCGCCTCTCGGGCGAGCTGATGGACGCGGCCAACAACCGCGGCACGGCCGTCAAGAAGCGTGAAGACACCCACAAGATGGCAGAAGCCAACCGCGCTTTCGCGCACTACCGCTGGTAAAGCGCGAACGAGACTGAGAGGCACCTCCCATGGCCCGCGAATACAAGATCGAAGACTACCGCAATTTCGGTATCATGGCGCATATCGACGCCGGCAAGACGACGACGACCGAGCGCGTCCTCTATTATACGGGCAAGTCGCACAAGATCGGCGAAGTCCATGACGGCGCTGCCACCATGGATTGGATGGAGCAGGAGCAGGAACGCGGCATCACCATCACCTCGGCCGCGACCACGACCTTCTGGAAGGGTCGCGACGGCAAGATGCGCCGCTTCAACATCATCGACACCCCCGGACACGTCGACTTCACCATCGAAGTCGAGCGTTCGCTGCGCGTGCTCGACGGCGCCATCGCGCTGCTCGACGCCAACGCCGGCGTGGAGCCGCAGACCGAGACCGTGTGGCGCCAGGCCGACAAGTACCACGTGCCGCGCATGATCTTCTGCAACAAGATGGACAAGATCGGCGCCGACTTCTACCGCTCCGAGGAAATGATCGGTTCGCGCCTCGGCGCGCAGGCTGTCGTCATGCAGCTGCCGATCGGCGCCGAGACCGAATTCAAGGGCGTCGTCGACCTCGTCGAGATGAACGCGCTCGTCTGGCGTGACGAGACATTGGGCGCTGCCTGGGACGTCGTCGAGATCCCGGCCGACCTCAAGGACAAGGCCGAGCAGTACCGCGAGAAGATGATCGAAGCCGCCGTCGAGATGGACGAGACCGCGCTCGAGAACTACCTCGAAGGCAAGATGCCGTCGAATGACGAGATCCGCGCGCTGATCCGCAAGGGCACCATCGCGGTCAAGTTCTTCCCGATGTTCTGCGGTTCGGCCTTCAAGAACAAGGGCGTGCAGCCGCTGCTCGACGCCGTCGTCGAATACCTGCCGTCGCCGATCGACGTGCCGGCCATCAAGGGCGTCGATGCCAAGACCGACGCCGAAATCGAGCGTCATGCCGACGACAACGAGCCGCTGTCGATGCTGGCGTTCAAGATCATGAACGATCCGTTCGTCGGCTCGCTGACCTTTGCCCGCATCTATTCGGGCAAGCTCACCAAGGGCACCTCGCTCGACAACACCGTGAAGGGCAAGAAGGAGCGCATCGGCCGCATGCTGCAGATGCATGCGAACTCGCGCGCCGACATCGAGGAAGCCTATGCCGGCGACATCGTCGCCCTGGCTGGCCTCAAGGACACGACCACCGGCGACACGCTCTGCGATCCGCTGCACCCGGTCATCCTGGAGCGCATGGAATTCCCCGATCCGGTCATCCAGATCGCCATCGAGCCGAAGACCAAGAACGACCAGGAAAAGATGGGCCTCGCGCTGCATCGCCTGGCGGCTGAGGATCCGTCCTTCCGCGTCAAGACCGACGAGGAAAGCGGCCAGACCATCATCGCCGGCATGGGCGAGCTGCATCTCGACATCATCGTCGACCGCATGCGCCGCGAGTTCAAGGTCGAAGCCAATGTCGGCGCCCCGCAGGTGGCCTATCGCGAGACGATCACCCGCACGCACGAGCAGGATTACACGCACAAGAAGCAGACCGGCGGTACCGGCCAGTTCGCCCGCGTCAAAATCATCTTCGAGCCGAACACCGAGAGTGAAGAGTTCGTGTTCGAGTCCAAGATCGTCGGCGGTGCGGTTCCGAAGGAATACATTCCGGGCGTCGAGAAGGGCATCAACAGCGTCATGGGTTCCGGCCCGTTCGCCGGCTTCCCGATGATCGGTGTCAAGGCAACGCTGGTCGACGGCGCCTTCCACGACGTCGACTCCTCGGTGCTGGCGTTCGAAATCGCTTCCCGCGCCTGCTTCAAGGAAGCCGCTCCGCGCCTCGGCGTGCAGCTTCTGGAGCCGATCATGAAGGTCGAGGTCGTGACGCCAGAGGATTATGTCGGCGGCGTCATCGGTGACCTCAATGGCCGTCGTGGCCAGATCCAGGGTCAGGAAGCGCGCGGCGTTGCCGTCGTCATCAATGCGATGGTGCCTTTGGCCAACATGTTCAAATACGTCGACAATCTGCGTTCGATGTCGCAGGGCCGCGCCCAGTACACGATGCAGTTCGACCACTACGAGCCGGTTCCGACCGCGGTCGCCCAGGAAGTTCAGAAGAAATACGCGTAACTCGAGCGGGTTGCACGAGACCTTAATTCAAGGCCCGCACGGGCAAGCAGGATTGGAGAGATCACATGGCAAAAGGTAAATTCGAGCGCACCAAGCCGCATGTGAACATTGGCACGATCGGTCACGTCGATCATGGCAAGACGTCGCTGACGGCGGCGATCACGAAGTATTTTGGCGAATACAAGCGCTATGACCAGATTGACGCGGCACCTGAAGAGAAGGCGCGCGGCATCACGATCTCGACGGCGCATGTCGAATATGAGACGGCCAACCGTCACTATGCCCATGTCGACTGCCCCGGCCACGCCGACTATGTGAAGAACATGATCACGGGTGCAGCGCAGATGGACGGCGCGATCCTGGTGGTTTCGGCCGCCGACGGCCCGATGCCGCAGACCCGCGAGCACATCCTGCT
>NZ_VFWS01000096.1:0-20097 GCF_006443065.1 Mesorhizobium sp. B1-1-5
GAGCTTACGGCACGCCCCGGCCGACCCGGGCGCACCGTCGAACTGGCCGTTCGCTTCAGAGCGGTGAGCTTGCGCCAGCCCCGCCTTGGCGCCGACAGCCGCGATCCGCGCGAACTCACGCTCAACATGGTGGAAGTGCGTGAGATCGATCCGCCTTCGCCAAAGGACGCGGTAATCTGGCGACTGTTGACCACCCACAGCGTCGAAACGCTCGCCGATGCCTGTCGCATCGTCGATCTCTATCGCTTGCGCTGGACTATCGAACAGTTGTTCCGGACCGTGAAATCCCAGGCCATCGATCTGGAGGAAAGCCTCATCGCCGATGGCGATGCGCTCGAACGCCTGGCCGCCACTGCCCTGGTCGTCGCCACCAGGGTCATGCAACTCGTACACGGGCGTGGGTCGCCGGGCCAGGCCTTCCAGGCCGCTCGCCTCTTCGATCCCACCGAGATCTCCGTCCTGGAAGCGCTCATCGCCAAGCTCGAAGGCAAGACCCAAAAGCAAAAGAACCCGCACCCCATGCACACGCTCGCATGGGCCGCCTGGTGTATCGCCAGGCTCGGAGGCTGGAACGGCTACGAAAAGGAACGTCCGCCAGGGCCCATCACCTTCACCCACGGCCTCAGACGCTTCAACGCCATCCTAGACGGCTTCCTTCTGGCATCGCAAAATCAACCCGAAGCAAATGTGTGCGCACGCTAGCCCTTGTGGGAGAAGGTGGATCGGCGCGCAGCGCCGAGACGGATGAGGGGTGCTCCAGCGGAGTGAGACGTTCGCAAATTCCGACTGGATGAACGGCGCCACCAAGCTGGAACACCCCTCATCCGTCGCCTTCGGCGACACCTTCTCCCGCAAGGGGAGAAGGAGAGGCGCTGCGTCACGGCATCAGCTGATATTCATAAAGCTTCTGATAGAGCCCGCCCTGCTTGAGCAGGGCCTTGTGCGGGCCGCTTTCCACCACCTTGCCCTTTTCCAGCACCACGATAGTGTCGGCCTGGTGCACGGTCGACAGCCGGTGCGCGATCACGATCGTCGTGCGCCCGACGGTAAGCTGCTGCAGCGCGTCGCGGAACAGCGCTTCCGATTCGGCATCGAGCGCGCTGGTCGCCTCGTCGAGCAGCAGGGTCTCGGCGTTGCGCAGCATGGCGCGTGCGATCGAGATGCGCTGGCGCTGGCCCCCGGACAACAGCGAGCCGTTCTCGCCGACCTCCGTGTCATAACCCTTGGTCATGGCGCTGATGAAGTCATGCGCATTGGCGGCCTTGGCGGCGGCGATCACCTCTTCGTCGGTCGCGTCCTCGCGACCGAGGCGGATGTTGTGCATGACCGTGCCGGCAAACAGGAACGTGTCCTGGCTGACATAGGCGATCTTGCGCCTGAGCGAATCGAGCGTCGCGAACGAGATGTCCTGGCCGTCGAACATCACCTTGCCGGTCTGCGGATCATACATGCGCATGATCAGGTTCAGGATCGTCGACTTGCCGCTGCCCGACGGTCCGACCAGCGCCGTCATCTTGCCGGCGTCAAGCGTCAGGTTGAATCCTTCGAACACCGGCGGGCTTTCCGGATAGGCGAAGCCGACATTGTCGAAGCGGATTTCCCCCGGACCGGGTTGCAGCGGCGTTGCGCCGGGTTTCTCGGCCAGCGTCAGCGGCCGGTCGGCGAGCTGGAACATCATGCGCACGCCGACAATGCCCGTCTCCAGCGAGATGCGGACGCGGGCCAAGCGCTTTGCCGGCTCATAGGCCAGCAGCAGCGCGGCGATGAAGGCCATGATATTGCCTGGCATCTGGCCGCCCTGCAGCACCAGCAGGCCGCTGACCAGCACGGCGCCGGCAATCGCCAGCCCGGCCAGCGTTTCCATCACCGGGCTGGTGGCGGCTTCCAGCGTGGCGATGTTGTTCGCACGGGTTTCGACGTCCGACACCGCCTTGTGCATGCGCCTGCGCATCGCGGCTTCGAGATTGAAGGATTTGACGACCCGCACGCCGATCGCCGTTTCCTGCATCACATGCACGATCTGGCCGAGCGAGATGAATTCCATCGCCGCGATCTTGCGGACGCGTCTCAGGATGCGGTTGACGCCATAGATCGCCACCGGTCCGACGACGAAGCAGATCAGCGACAGCGCCGGCTGCTGCCAGACCATGACCATCACCAGCACAACCAACGTCACCAGGTCCCGCACATAGGACGTGACGACGAGGTCGAGCACGCTGCGCGCCGCCTGCGCGTTGTTGGTCATGCGGGTGATCAGGTCGGAAGACGAGGTCGAATGGTAGAATTCGATGCCTTGCGCCAGGATACGGTCGTAGATCTTGCGCTGCCGGTCGGCAATGATGGCATTGCCGACGCGGCTCATGAAATAGGTCTGGACGAAAGTCGCGATGCCCTTGAGAACAAAGATCGCCGCCACACCCCCGGCAATCAGGTTGACGCGGTCTATCCGCTTATAAACCACGAACTCGTTGGTGATTTCGCGCAGGATCCAGGCGCTTGCCCCCGTCATGAGGGCGACCACCAGCATCGACAATATGGCCGCGCCATAGCCGAACTTATGGTCTTGGAAGGATTCTCTTACCAGCCTCGCGATGAGGCGTTGGTTTTCCGTCGAGCGGAAGAAGCGAAACAACGGCCGATCCTATGGCTGGCTGCGAGAAATTCGGATTCGCCACAATGGCGCGTGGCGGCTTATAGAGCGAGTTGAGACCGGATGGAACCTTTCGCCATCGAGGGAAAGAAAAGGCTGCGGCAGGCTGTCTTTTCGGTCACGATGTTGCCGATTCCTGGAAAAGGGTGACGACAGATGGATTTCGACTTGATCGTGCGCGGCGGCACGCTGCCGGATGGCAGGATTGCCGATATCGGCATTGCCGGCGAGACCATCGTCGCGATCGAACCAAAGCTCGAGGGTTCGGCGCCGGCCGAAATCGACGCGAGCGGCAATCTCGTCTCGCCGCCCTTCGTCGATCCGCATTTCCATATGGATGCAACGCTGTCCTACGGCATTCCGCGCATCAATGCGTCAGGCACGCTGCTCGAAGGCATCGCGCTATGGGGCGAATTGAAGCCGCTGCTGACGCATGAGGCCGTGCGCGAGCGCGCGCTCGCCTATTGCGACTGGGCCGTGTCGATGGGCCTGCTCGCCATCCGCAGCCATGTCGATGTCTGCGACGACCGGCTGCTCGCGGTGGAAGCCCTGCTCGATGTCAAGAAAACCGTCGCGCCCTATATCGACCTGCAACTGGTCGCGTTTCCGCAGGACGGCCTCTACCGCTCGCCGAATGCTCGTGAAAACACCATCCGCGCGCTCGACATGGGCGTCGACATCGTCGGCGGCATCCCGCATTTCGAGCGCACCATGGCCGAGGGCGCCCGCTCGGTGACGGAGCTTTGCGAGATGGCGGCCAAACGCGGCCTGATGGTCGACATGCATTGCGACGAGACCGACGATCCGCTGTCGCGCCATATCGAGCAGCTGGCCTATGAAACGCAGCGCCTTGGGTTGCAGGGCAGGGTGGCCGGGTCGCACCTCACATCGATGCATTCGATGGACAATTATTACGTCTCGAAGCTTTTGCCGCTCATCGCCGAGGCCGGTGTATCGGCAATCCCCAATCCGCTGATCAACATCATGCTGCAGGGGCGCCACGACACCTTCCCGAAGCGGCGCGGCCTGACCCGGGTCAAGGAGATGCAGGCGCTCGGCATCCGCGTCGGCTGGGGCCAGGATTGCGTGCTCGACCCCTGGTACTCGCTGGGCACCGCCGACATGCTCGACGTCGCCTTCATGGGCCTGCATGTCGCGCAGATGTCGAGCCCGGCCGACATGGCGCGCTGCTTCGATATGGTGACCAACGTCAACGCCGCCATCATGGGGCTCGATCATCTGGGCCTGGCGGTCGGCAAGCGGGCGAGCCTCATCGTGCTCGATGCCGGCAATGCGATCGAGGCCGTTCGCCTGCGCCCCGAGCGCCTCTGCGTCATCGCCAGGGGCAAGGTGGTGGCGCAACGGACGAAGCAGGAAACGCGGCTTTCGATCGCGGGACGGCCGGCGCAGGTGAACCGGCGGCATAAAACAGCGTAGGTCTGTGCGTCTCGGTTTGACCACTCGCATTGGCGGCGCTTTCGCCGGAGCTTCGTCATCCACGGGCGGAGCGGGAGCGAAGCGGACGCGCAGACCCGAGGATCCATGCCGTGGCCTCGCGCGAAGGGCGGAGGCGGCGCAGGACAAAGGTCGTTCTGCATCGCTGCGACGCCTAGAGGTAACGGCATGAATTCTATGGTCTGCGCCGCGTCGCTTCGCTCCTTGCTTCGCCATAGAATGACGAAGTCACGAGCGTTCATGCCAATCGCGAACCGTTCATGATACTTTGCGCTTCGGTCAACCTCGATTCCCGGCGCTGGTCTTACGGATTTCCCTCGTCAAACCGGCAGCATGCGGCTAGGGAGCGGCATGGCCTCCCTCGCCCGCAATTTCACGATCAGGAACATGTTGCTCGCCGGCATCCTGTTGATGCTGGCCGGCGACTTCATGTTCGCGCTGAACGACGCGATGGGCAAATGGCTGGTCGCTTCCTTCTCCGTCGGGCAGGTGGTGCTGATCCGCTCGATCGGCGCCTTCTTCGTGCTGGGTCCGATGATCGCCAACCAGGGCACGGCCAGGCTGTTTCACATGGATCGGCCGGTTTTGCAGTTCCTGCGTGTCGTGGCCACCACCGCCGATACAGGGCTTTTCTACGCCGCGGTCGTCTACCTGCCGCTGGCCGACGTGATGAGCTTCTACATGGCCGGGCCGATCTACGTCGCGGCGCTGTCGCACTTGCTGCTCGGCGAAAAGGTCGGCTGGCGGCGCTGGCTGGCGATCCTGGTCGGCTTCTGCGGCGTGCTGATCATCCTCAAGCCGTCCTCGGCGGCCTTCTCGCTGTCGTCGGCCTTCGCGCTGGTCGGCAGCATCGCCTTCGGCTTCGCCATCATCCTCGGCCGCCTCCTGCGCGGCACCAGCGACACGACTTTGGTGACCTGGCAGACGATCGGCACGCTGATTGTCGGCGGCCTGCTCACCATCGGTGCCTGGCGCACGCCGTCGGCGCTCGATTTCGGCGCCATGCTTCTGCTCGGCGTTGTCTCTTGCGCTGCCCATCTGATGATCACCAGGGCGCTGAAGCTGGCGCCGGCCTCAACGCTGGCGCCGCTGCACTACAGCCTGCTCCTGTGGGCGGTGGTCTTCGGCCTGGCCTTCTTTGGCGACGTGCCCAGCCCGCGCATCCTGGTCGGCGCGGCCATCGTCGTGCTTACCGGCATGTTCATCTTCCATCGCCAGAAGGTGGTGGAGACCGAGGTGCCGCCGGAGAACGTGCCGAAGGGCGTGAATTAATGCATGTCGCGCAAAAGTGTGCAGCGGTTTTGCGATAACGACATGCATGAAAACAAATGCTTAAAGGCTGGGCTTTCCGGTGCCTAACCCGCGCGCACGGCGGCGAGGTGCCGTGAGAATTCCGCGGTCTCCATCAGCGCCTGGCAGCGGGTGAAGCGGCCGTCGGCATAGGCGCGGAAATCGTCAGCCGGATTGTCGTTGGCGAGCTGGATCAGTCCCCACAGCGTCCAGAGCAGGTCGCACATCGCCTTGTAGATGACGACGCGGCCGCGCTCTGCCGGCCTCGCCTCGCCGCCGAAATAGGCGCGCATCAATTCCTCGTCCTGGCCCGCATCGAACCTGCCCTCGACCGAGAGGTCGCCGAGGTCCCACAGCGGATCGTTCATGCCGGAATATTCCCAGTCGACGATCCACATCCGCTCGCCCGTATCGAGGAAGTTTTCGCATAGCGGATCGCAATGGCAGGCGGCGAGCGGGATGGCGTGCGCGGCAAGCGCCGCGCGCACCGCGCCTGCCTCGCGCACCACGTCGCGATAGCCGGCGGGCAGCGCCACGTCCTTCGTCGATAATATCTTGAGGTAGTCGTCGATCATCGCGAACAATTCGAAGCGGAAGGGAAACACCGCGCCCGATGAATGCAGCTTGCGGAAGGCTTGGCCCGCTCGCGCGGGGCTGCCCGACCGCGCCTTGAATTTCTCCGGCGACATCGTCACGGCGCCGGCGATGAAGCGCGTCGCCATCAGGCCGGACGCCGGATCGGCATAAAGCACTTCGGGACTGACGCCGGCCTTGGCCGCCTCGCGCGCCGCCACCGCCTCGTTGGCGCGGTTGATATATTCTTGCGTGCCCTTGCCGGGAATGCGCAGACACGCTTCGCCGGCCCGGTAAACCTTGTTGGTCAGGCCGCCCAAACGCTCCAGCGGTCCGTCATAGCCTGCCAGCGCCGGAATGGCGGCCAACGCGGCGCGCGCCTCGTCCATCGTCACCCCCTTCACCATCACACGATATTTTATAGCGGAACGGTTCCACAGTTTTTGCCGCTTGGCTACCATTGCGGGTACGAATCGGCGGCGGGAGCAGAAATGGCGGACGGCAAGCACAGCGGCTCGCTAAGCGCGGCCTACGCCGCGAAGCGGCCTGACGAAGTGGCGGCGATCTATGACAGCTGGTCCGAGACCTATGATGCCGACATGTCGGCCGCCGGCTATCGCCACCCGACGATCTGCCTGGCGCTGCTTGCCAGGCACCTGCCGCGCGGCGCCGAACCCTTGCTCGATGCCGGCGCCGGCACTGGCCTGATCGGCGAATGGCTGGCCATCACCGGCTATCCGAAGGTCGAGGCGCTCGACATCTCGCAAGGCATGCTGGACAAGGCCGGCGCCAAGGGCGTCTACAGTGCGCTGCATCGCCTGGCGATGGGCGACGCTTTGCCCTTCGCCGACGGCGTCTATGCCGGCATTGTTTCGGCGGGCGTCTTCACCTCCGGCCATGTCGGGGTCGAGGGACTGGACGAGTTGATCCGCATCTGCCGTCCAGGCGGGATCATCGTGCTGACCGTCAAGAACACGCTGTGGCAATCAGGCTTCGCCGAGCGCATTGCCGGACTTGAGGCTCAGGGCAGGGTGAAGCGCGTCGAGGAAACGGCGCCTTACGCCTCGATGCCGGGCGAGTCCGATACCGTGCCAAGCCGGGGACTTGTACTGCGCGTCAGCTGACCATTCCGTCGATCAGGCCTTTATCCTTGCCCCGGCCGGATCGTACATCGCTTCGAGACGGACCTTTGCCGGCGTGCGCTCCATCGCCACGACCAGCTCATAGTCGCCCGAGGCCAGAAAATCGTCGCTGACGCCGTCGGCATTGCGCACATAGCCGTAGCCGATGTTCTTCTCCACCGTGTAGCCGTAGCCGCCGCTGGTGAGATAGCCGACCGGCTCGCCATCGCGCAGGATCGTCTCGCGTCCGACCAGCACGATTTCCGGGTCGTCCACCGTGAAGCCGGCAAAGCGTTTCGTCGGCGGCTTGCCGGCCGTCTTCTCAAGCGCCCGGCGTCCGACGAAGTCGGTATTCTTGCGAAGCTTCACGGCCCAGCCAAGACCCGCTTCCAGCGGCGTATCGTTCGGCGTAATGTCGGAACCCCAGGCGCGATAGCCCTTCTCCAGTCGCAGCGATTCCAGCGCCCGGTAGCCGACCGGGCGAATGCCATGCGCCTTGCCCGCCGCCATCAGCGCATCGAAAACCTCGCCGGTGGCGGCGATCGGCACATGCAGCTCCCAGCCCAGTTCCCCGACATAAGTGACGCGCAGCGCCTTCACGCTATGGCCGGCGATTGCGATCTCGCGGGCATGGCCGAAGGGGAAGGCGGCGTTCGAGACATCGGCGTCCGTCACCGCCGACAGCACGTCGCGGGCGCGGGGTCCCATCAGCGACAGCGTGCCGAAATCCTCCGTGACGTCGGTCAGCCTGGCGTCGAGACCGGAGCCGATATGGTCGCTGATCCAGGACAGGTCATGCGTGCGGAAGCCCGTGCCGGTGACGATGTAGAACCGGTCCTCGCCGAGCCGCGATACCGTAAGGTCGGCTTCGATGCCGCCGCGCGTGTTGAGAAGCTGTGTGTAGGTCAGCCGTCCGACCGGCTTGTCGACGTCGTTGGCGCAGATCCAGTCGAGCGCCTTCAGCGCGTCCGTGCCGGTCAGCTCATATTTGGCGAACGACGACTGGTCGAAGATGCCGACCTTCTCGCGCACATGAAGGTGCTCGTCGCCGACCGGGCCGAACCAGTTCTGGCGGCCCATCGAATAGACGTCCTCGGCGACCGCGCCGTCCGGCGCGAACCAGTTCGGCCGCTCCCAGCCAAGCTTGGAGCCGAACACGGCGCGATGCGTCTTCAGCCGCTCGCAGAGCGGCGAGACGATGCGCGGCCGTCCGGACAGATATTCCTCGTGCGGGAAGCCGATCGTGTAGTGCTTGCCGTAGGCCTCCAGCGTGCGGTCGCGGACCCAGTCGCGGTCGCGGTGCAGGCCGGAGAAGCGGCGGATGTCGACCACCCACAGGTCGAGCGGCGCCTCGCCGTCGACCACCCATTGCGCCAGCACCCAGCCGGCGCCGCCGCCGGAAGCAATGCCGAAGGCGTTGAAGCCGGCGCCGACGAACATGTTGGCGCATTCGGGCGCGACGCCGAGGATGAAGTTGCCGTCCGGCGTGAAACTCTCCGATCCGTTGATCATCTGCTTGACGCCGGCGGTTTGCAGCGCCGGAACGCGCGCGATCGCCTGCGTCATATGCTGTTCGAAATGATCGTAATCGTCGTCGAACAGGCGGAATTCCCAGTCGCCGGGAACATCGCCGCCGGGAAGCCCTGTTGCCCACGCCTGCGGGTTGGGCTCATAGCCCCCCATCACCAGCCCGCCGACCTCTTCCTTGAAATAGGTGCGGCGGTCGGGGTCGCGGATCGTCGGCGCGTCGGTCGCAAGGCCCGCGATCTTCTCGGTGATGATGTACTGGTGCTTGACCGGCTGCAGCGGCACGTTGATGCCGGCCATCGCGCCGACCTGCCTTGCCCATTGTCCAGCGCAGTTCACCACCTTGTCGCAGGCGATATCGCCCTGTGAAGTCTTCACCGCCGCGATGCGGCCGTCCTTCATCGTAAAGCCGGTGACGCGCACGCCCTCGAACAGTTTCGCGCCATGCATGCGCGCGCCCTTGGCGAGCGACTGGGCGATGTCTGAGGGGCTTGCCTGCCCGTCGCTCGGCAGCCAGGAAGCGCCGACAAGGTCGCCTGTTTCCATCAGCGGCCACATGCGTTTCACTTCCGCCGGCGACAGCAGCTGCATATCCATGCCGAAGCTTTTGGCCGTCGTCGCCAGCCGCTTGAACTCGGTCCAGCGGTCGGCGTTCGTCGCCAGCCGCAGGCAGCCGGTCATCTTCCAGCCGGTCGCCAGGCCCGTCTCGGCCTCCAGCCCCTTATAGAGCTCGACCGAATATTTGAGCACGCGCGTGATCGAGGCCGAGGAGCGCAGCTGCCCGACAAGGCCGGCGGCGTGCCAGGTCGAGCCCGAGGTCAGCTTGCCCTGCTCGAGCAGCACCACGTCCGCCCGGTGGTCGCGCGCCAGGTGGTAGGCAGTGGAACAGCCGATGATGCCGCCGCCGATGACGACGATTTCGGCATGGCTGGGCAAGGTCATGATCTGGTTCCGTATTTCGTCCGGTAGTTGTCCAGTGCCGCGTCGAGCCGGACGAGGTTTTCCTCGCTATAGGCGACATAGTCGATGCCGGGTGCGTCGAGATAAAGCTCGGACACCATGCTCCACATCGCTTCGCGCAGCAGCGAGGCGCATTGCATGGCGGCATGCGAGCGGCGGATTTCGCCGTCCGGCTCCTTCATGAAATAGGCGGTCATGAAGGCGAAGGATTCATCATCGCTCAGGCCGGCGTTGGAGGCGGCGCCGGCGAGGTCGAACATTGCCGTGTTGAAGCCGGCATACTCGAAATCGATCAGCCACAGCCGCTTGCCGTCATCGAGGATGTTGGCCGGCAAAAGATCGTTGTGGCCGAAGACGATCGGCAGCAGCTTTTGCGCCCGCTCGAGCTCGTCCGCCAGGGCCAGATAACGTGGCAGCTCGCTCTTCTTGCGGCTGCCGCCTTCGTCCAGCGTGCGCGCATAGTCGCGGATGACGTGGAATACCCAGAACATGAAGCCCGCGCCGGAGACATGTTTGGGCATCTCGCGGTGAAAGCCGCGCAGCAGCGCCGCCACGCGGCCGAGATTGTCCCGCACATCCTCTCCCAGGAAGGTCTTGGCGCCGAGAAATTCCGTCACCAGGATGCCGGGCTCGGCATAATGCACAGCCGGCGCGAAGCCCGCCACATGCGCCGCCCGTGCGGTCATCACCTCGCGCTCGCGAAAGACATGGTGGAACGGGAAGTCCTGGCCGAAGCGCACGACATGCCGCCCGGCCGCGTCCGTCACGACAAAATTGGCGTTGCTGAGGCCGCCCGGCAGCGGCTCGATCTCGATGCCGCCGTTCCAGCACGGTAAGGCGCGGATGCGGTCTTCGGCGCTCACGGCTTCGCTCCGGCCCCAACCGGTCCCGCGGAAAACAAGGCTGGGAGAACATGAAAAAGCCTCGTCGGTGCGAGACGCCAGGATCGGTATCCCGCACCGCACCGACGAGCCCCTTGGCCAGGCATGGTATCCCGGCATCCGCCCCCGCGGATTCGATAAAAGCTCGCGCCTGGCTGGTTCCAGGCGATCTGGTCACTAGGTTGCGGCTCTGCCATCACCCTCCCGCGGCAGTTCCGAGCCTGTCACAAGGTCAATGTCACGCCAGCGTGGCAACGCTGTCAATCCAAAAGCTGTGACCTTTTTTGGGTGTTTTGCCCGAAAATATAAGCGACTCCTTTCAAAGCGTTGCCAAAGCCTTAAATTCGGTCAGAATTCCCGGACACACCGATGATCCATTCGAAACGGCACGGCGAAATCCTGCGGCTCCTCAGCGAGGAGGGCACGATCACCATAGCCAGCCTTGCCGAGCGGCTCGGCGTCTCGCTGGAAACAGTCCGGCGCGATGTCAAGCCGCTCGCCGATGACGGGTCGGTGCTGAAGATGCACGGCGCCGTGGGCCTTGCCTCGATGCTGGGTGAGGCGCCGTTCGAACGGCGCATGCGCGAGAATGCCGAAGCCAAGCGCCTGATCGCCAGGATGGTCGCGGCCACGATCCGCGATGGCGAGGCGATCATGCTCGATACCGGCACGACCACGTCCTTCCTCGCGCGCGAGCTGCTCGGCCATCGCCGGCTGACGGTGGTCACCAATTCCTCCGACATTGCCCGCACGCTGGCGACGGTGAACGGCAACAAGGTCTACATGGCGGGCGGCGAGCTGCGCAGCGATTCAGGCGCGGCTTTCGGCATTTCGGCGATCGAGTTCGTCAGCCGCTTTTCGGTCGATCATGCGGTGATCTCGATCGGAGCCGTCGATGCGGCCGCCGGCCTGACCGACTATGATCTGGACGAGGCGGAGTTCGCCCGCATGGTGCTGTCGCGCGGCCAGCGCTCGCTGGTCGTCACCGACCATTCCAAGTTCGGTCGGCAAGGCCTGGTCCGGGTCTGCGGCTTCGACGGCTTTTCCGAGCTCGCCACCGATCAGCCGCCGCCACGCGATATAGTCGCCGCGCTGAGCCAGGCCGGCGCCCGGCTCAGTATCGCGGCCTGACGTCATCCAAGGGATAGGAACCTAGCCGAATACCAGCGACTGGTGCGCCGCAACCCCGGCCATCGCGCCGCCAGACACCGCGAAGGCGATGTTGTGCATCAGGCGCGCGGCGTCTCCTGCCGCGAAGACGCCAGGCACCGATGTCTGCTGCTTGTCGTCCACGACGATCGCCTTGCCGAGCGGGCCTTCGTTGAAGACGCAGCCCAGCTGCTCGGCGAGCGGGCTTGCCATCACGTTGCGCGGCGCGGTGAACAACGCCCGCACGCTCGCGCTGCGATTGCCGTCGAGCCTGATGACCAGGCCGCCGGACCCGCTATCCTGCACTTCGCTCACCTTGCCCGGCTCGAACCGGATGTTGCGCTTCTCCAATATCCGCGCCTGGTCCGTATCCGGTTCGAACAAACCGTCGGCGAACAGCGTGACCTCGCCCCAGTCGGAGATCAGCTCGGCCTGGTGCAGCGACATCGGTCCGGTCGCCAGCACGCCGAGCGGCCCGCCGGCCACCTCGTAGCCGTGGCAATAAGGACAATGCAGCACCGTCTTGCCCCACTGCGCGGCCAGTCCGGGAACGTCCGGCAGGATGTCCCGGACACCAGTGGCCAGCACCAGCCGCGTCGCGCCCAAACCCTCGCCATCATTCATCCAAACCTCGAAGCCGGTGCCGGCAATGGCCGCCCGCTCGGCGCGGCCCTCGATCACCCTGACGGTGGGATAGGCGAGCAGCTGTCCCCTGGCCTCGTCGAGAATGTCCGCCGGCGCCCGTCCGTCCTGGCCGAAGAAGCCGTGCGAATGTTCGGCGAAGCGGTTCCGCGGCTCGCCGGCATCGATCACCAGCACCTTGCGCCGCCCGCGCGCCACATACATGGCGGCGGACAGGCCGGCAAAGCTGCCGCCGACGACGATCACATCATACTGCATGGCTGGATACTCCAATGAGGTCATAACGGCGGCGGAAATCGGCCGTCAGGTCGGCCAGCGTGATATGGCTGAGCCGCTCAGTGAGCAGCCTTTCCGCCTCCAGGCGAAAATCGTCGAGCACGGCGATGACCGCCTGCTCGACGAGGCATCCGGGACTTTCCGGCTCGGTGCTGAACGGCAACAGCGTCTCGCCGAGCGCGCCGCTGATCTCGGCCAGCGAGATCTTGTCGGGCGCGCGGCCGAGCTGCCATCCGCCGCCATGGCCGCGCGACGAGGTGACGATGCCGGCCTCCCGCAGCCCAGCAATGGTGCGGCGCACCACCACCGGGTTGGTGTGGATGAAGCCGGCAAGCTGTTCGGATGTCAGTGCCCGGTCGGGGGCCTCGGCCATATGGACCAGGATATGCAGGGTCGAGGACAGGCGGCTGTTGCGTTTCATGTAACTTAGTTAGTTACGAATCGCGCCAATGTCAAACTCGGCTGGGACTTCCACGAAGGCAAGGTTGTGCGTCAGGTCGGAAAGATCATCCGAAAACAGGCGCCGCCCTGCTTGCCGTCGAGCACCTCGACTTTACCGCCATGCAGCTGCATCAGGTCGCGAACAAGGTTGAGGCCGAGGCCGGCGCCATGGTCCTGCGGATGCAGGCGATAGAAGGGCTCGAAGATCCGCTCTCGTTCGGATGCCGGCACGCCGTCGCCTTCGTCCAGCACATCGATCATCGCGGGCAGGCTTACACTGATGGTGATCCGGCCGGCCTTGCCGCCATGATCGATCGCGTTCTGGACGAGATTGGTCACGGCGCGTTCAATGGCCGTGCGGTCTCCGCGCGCGATGAGCTTTTCCTTTGCCGGCTCGAACGACATCTCGTAGCCGGCGGCAAAAGCCATCGGCGCCAGGTCGATCACGACGTTGCGGGCAAGAAGGACCAGGTCAACCGGCCCGAAATGCTCGGCCTGGCGATCGAGCCGCTGCAGGTCGAGCAACTGGTCGGCCAGCGTCGACAGCCGCGCGGCATCCTGCAACAGCCTGGCGCGCTCCGGTGTTGCCGGCAGCGCGGCGAGCCGGGTGTTGAGAATGGCGACCGGCGTTCTGAGCTCATGCGCGGCATCGGTCAGGAAACGCTTGTGCTGTGCGTAACCGGCATCGAGCCGCGACAAGGCGGCGTTGACCGCATCGACCAGCGGCGTGACCTCCTTCGGCACCCCATCCAGCGGCAACTGCGCGCCGCGCTTGTCGATCTCGATCTGCTCCGCCGCGCGCGCCGCGTTGCCGAGGCCGGAAAGCGCGCCGCGCACCACCCAGGGTGTCGCAAACAGCGTGGCGAGCGCCATCAGCCCGGCCAGCGGCAATATTCCCCACAGGAAAAGATTTGGCGCCTGTCCGAGCACCCGAAACAAAGCAAGCTTCCCCTTGGTGCCGCTCATGATCTGGACCTTGCCGGCCGCCGTGTCCGACCACCGGATCTTTCCGCCCGGCGGCGATGCTTCGCCGACGGCGGGGTCGATGCGGGCATCGCTGATATTATCCAGCAGGCCGACAAAAGGCTGGAATTTCGCCGGCACGGTCCCTTCCTGAAGCCGATGTCCTCGCTGGTCGCGGATGATGAACCAGAGGTCCGGGACATCCGAACGCAGCCTGGTCAGATCGGAATTTTCCTTCAGCGCCAACGCCCCGCCGGCGTCGCGCGTCACCGCATCCGCCAGCACATCCATCGTGCCGTCCTCGTAATCGTGCGGTATGATCCCGGTGGCGAGCATTGCGCCGATAATGCCGGCGATGATCAGCGTCAGCATCACGCATTGCAGGACGGCAATGCGCAGCACCAGGCTCCATTTCAGCGAACGCGGCCGACGCAAGCTCATGTGATCTCGCGCAGCAGGTAGCCGACGCCGCGAATGCCGTTGATGATGACCCCGCCATCGGCTTCGCTGAGCTTGCGGCGCAGCCGCGAGACATGGGTGTCGAGCGCGTTGGATTGGATCTCGTCGTCCAGCCCGAACACGGCTTCCATCAGAGCCTCGCGCTGCACCATGCGCCCCGTTCGCCGCATTAGCGCTTCCAGCACCAGCAGTTCGCGGCGCGGCAGGGCGAGCGGTTCGCCGCGGATCGAGGCTTCGCGGTGGCCGACGTCGAGCGAAACATGGCCGGCGCGGATGGTCTGGGCCTCGATCGCCGCCGGACGTCTCAGCAATGCTCGCAGCCGCGCCAGCAATTCCTCGAAGGCGAAAGGCTTGGCCAGATAGTCGTCGGCGCCCATGTCGAGCCCGTCGACCTTGTCGGCGGTGTCGCCTCTGGCCGTCAGCATCAGCACCGGCGTCGTGTTCCTTGCTGCGCGAAGCTTCGGCACCAGCGTCAGCCCGTCGCCGTCCGGCAACTGCCGGTCGAGCAGGATCGCATCATAGCCGTCTACCGCCACGAACCCTTCCGCTTCCAGCAGCGAGCCGGCATGGTCGACCACCATGTCGTGCCGCCTCAGCGCGGTCCGCAATGCCGAAACCATTTCCGGCTCATCCTCGACCAGCAGGATACGCATTCAACATCCCTTGCAATCCCTCGCCGGCCGACTATCGCGCCAAGATTGCGCAAACATGGCGCCGGTTCTCGCCGATGCGCGAGCCTTTTCTTTCGTGCCACCACGCGATGCGCAATGTCCATGCAATCCTCTACCCGCAAACAGCGCCTCGTCGAATGCCGGGCAGCCCGAATCGCCCGCGCTAGCAATGAGGTCAACATGCCTGCAAGCGATGCTCTATCCTTCCTGATGGCCTGGACGCTGGCGCCGTTCCGGGTGGGTTCGGTCACGCCCTCGAGCCCGAGCCTGGCGGCGCTGATGACGCGCGAGATCGGTCCCGAGACCGGTCCGGTGCTGGAGCTCGGGCCGGGAACCGGTCCTTTCACCCGCGCCCTGCTGCAGCGCGGCATCCGCGAAAGCGATCTAACGCTGGTCGAGTCCGACCCGGATTTCGCCTCGCTGCTCGCGCGCCGCTTCCCGGCGGCGCGTATCGTCGAGATGGATGCGGTCGGCCTGCGCCATCTGCCGCTGTTCGATGGCCCGGTCGTCGGCGCGGCAGTCAGCGGACTGCCCTTTCGCCTGATATCGCCGCGCAAGTCATCCGCGATCCTGGAAGGCGTCTTTGCCAGTCTTCGGCCGGGCGCGGCGCTCTACCAGTTCACTTATGGCCGCCGGTGTCCTTTCGACCAGACGGTGCTCGACAGGCTCGACCTCGAGGCGGTCCGTATCGGCGGCACCTTTCGCAACTTTCCGCCGGCGTCGGTCTATCGTGTCTCCAGGATCAAGAGCCTCGGCACCTACGACTGGCGCTTCGCATGACCGATCTCCTGTCGGCGGCACTCGGGCTTGGCCTGATCGGCGCCGCCTGTCTCGCTTTCACCGAAAAGATCCTGCCTGTGCCGCCGTCGCACGTGCTGCTGCTCTTTCTCGGCATGACCAGGGCGTCTGACCTGGCGGCACTCGGCGTCCTGCTGGCGGTGACGACCTTGGCTTCGACGGCCGGTTGCCTGTTCTGGTATTCGATGGGTGCCCGGCTTGGGCCTGCGCGCGCCGAAGCCCTCGTCGGGCGCTTCGGCCGCTATATATTCCTTCGCCACGAAACCTATCTGCGTTTCTCCGGCGCCTACCGCCGCAACCAAATGCGAGCCTCGCTGCTGGCGCAGTTCGTGTCGACGGTGCGCAATTATCTGCCGATCGCCGCCGGCGCGCTGCGCCTGCCGGCCTTGTCATTCGCTTTGGCCACCTTGCTTGGCGCGATGCTGTGGAACGCCGGCTTCCTTCTTGCCGGCTATGCGATGCGCGACGGCGTCCACGATCTGCCGACGGTGGCGTTTCGCATCATGGCGGTCGTGCTCGCGCTGGAAGTCACGTTCTTCATTGCGCTGCGCGCCCGCTGGCACCGCGTCGCAAGAGGCTAGGAGTTGCCGGCGTGAACAAGCCGGCTGCGCCCGCTTCCTTTCCCGCGCGCGCCGGTGTTTAGTCCGGCCATGGCTTTCACCATCCGCCAATTGCAGTTCTTCGTTGCCGTCGCCGAGCAGGGCACCGTCTCGGGCGCCGCGCAGAACCTGTCGATTTCCCAGTCCTCGGTCACCGAGGCGATCAAGGAGCTGGAGAGCGATCTCGGCGTCGAGCTCTTCGAGCGCCATCCGCGCGGCTTGAACATCACCCATAAGGGCCACCAGTTCCTGCGCCACGCGACCAAGATCCTGGCCGACGTTTCCGACGCGCGCCGCTCTTTCTCCAGCGAGCAGGCCGCCGCCGGCGGCCGTCTGCAGCTCGGCGTCACCTCGCTGGTCGCCGGCTATGTGCTGTCCGACCTGCTCGCCCGCTACCGGCGCGCCTATCCCGGCGTCGAGGTCTCGGCAATCGAGGACAATGGCGATTATCTCGAGCACCTTCTGGTCGGCGGCAAGCTCGACATCGCCGTCATGGTGACGTCCAATCTGCGCGACCGAACGGCGCTACAGTCGGAAATCCTGGAAGTTTCGGCCTACCGACTGTGGATTCCGCTCAGCCACAGGCTCGCCAGCGCCGACATCATCGGGGTCAATGACATCGTCTCCGAGCCGCTGATCATGCTTACCGTCGACGAGATCGAGGAGAACACCGGCAAGCTGCTGTCGGCGATCGGCGCCAGGCCGCATGTCGCCTTCCGCACCCGCTCGGTCGAGGCGGTGCGCAGTCTGGTCGCCACCGGCGCCGGCGTGGCGCTGCTGCCCGACCTCGTCTACAGGCCCTGGTCGCTGGAAGGCGATCGCATCGAATCGCGCGACGTTTCCGGCTCGCTGCCGGTGGTTCAGGTCGGCACGGTCTGGCGTCGCGGCTCCGCCCTGCCGCAGGCGGCTCGCGATTTCATCGGCCTCGCGCAGTCGCAGCGCATGGTGCGCCAGCGGCTGTGATCAAGCAATTCCAGGAAAAGTGTGGAGCGGTTGAGTTCGGCAACTTCGCCGTAGCCTTCCGTCCGGAATAGTATCGGTAAAACCGATATCGGCTTTCTGATAAATGAATTTGCGAAACCGGATTTTTCACCGCACTTTCGCTCAGGGAACAAAGCTGCGCCCCGAGAGCGCTGCCGTCGGAGCATGAAGCTCCGACCCTTTGTAGTTTGCGCATGATCCTTTCCGAAAACCGAGCCGGTTTTCGGGGTCATGCGCCAAAATGGGAGATCGATGATGAATGCATTCCTGAAGTCGTGCACGGCGCTGACTGTCGCGCTGACTTTTTCCGCCCAGGCCATGGCCCAGGCCAAGGAACTCGGCAAGGGCGAGGGCGAGGTCAACATCGTTGCCTGGCCGGGCTATATCGAGCGCGGCGAGACCGACAAGGGCTATGACTGGGTGACGGCTTTCGAGAAGGAAAGCGGCTGCAAGGTCAACGTCAAGACCGCCAACACCTCGGACGAGATGGTCTCGCTGATGAACGAAGGCGGCTTCGACCTGGTCACCGCATCGGGCGATGCTTCGCTGCGTCTCGTGGCCGGCAAGCGCGTGCAGCCGATCAACACCGATCTGATCCCGAGCTGGAAGACCGTCGACGACCGGCTGAAGGACGCACCCTGGTTCACCGTCGACAAGGTGCATTACGGCGTTCCCTACCAGTGGGGCCCGAACATCCTGATGTACAACACCGAAGTCTTCAAGGAAGCGCCCAAGAGCTGGAACGTCGTCTTCGAGGAAATGAAGCTGCCCGACGGCAAGTCGAACAAGGGTCGCGTCCAGGCCTATGACGGCCCGATCCACATCGCCGACGCCGCCAACTATTTGATGTTCCACAAGCCGGAGCTCGGCATCAAGGACCCCTACGAGCTCAACGAGGACCAGTACAAGGCGGCGCTGGAGCTCTTGCGCACGCAGCGCACGCTGGTCGGCCGCTACTGGCATGATGCCGCGATCCAGGTCGACGACTTCCAGAACGAGGGCGTGGTCGCCTCCGGCTCCTGGCCTTATCAGGTCAACACGCTGGTCGCCGCCAAAAAGCCGGTCGCCTCGACCGTGCCGGAAGAGGGCGTCACCGGCTGGGCCGACACCACCATGATGGAAGCCGACGCCGCCCATCCGAACTGCGCCTATATGTGGCTCGAGCATTCCTTGTCGCCGAAGGTTCAGGGCGACGTTTCGGCCTGGTTCGGCTCGCTGCCCGTCGTGCCCGCCGCCTGCAAGGGCAACGAGCTTTTGACCGACGATGGTTGCAAGACCAACGGCTACGACAATTTCGACAAGATCAAGTTCTGGAAGACGCCGGTGTCGAAATGCGCCAGCCAGAACGACCAGTGTGTGCCTTATTACCGCTGGGTGTCGGACTATATCGGCGTCATCGGCGGGCGATGATTTTCTTCACCCTCCCCTTGTGGGGAGGGTCGGCGCGCAGTGTCGGGGTGGGGGTCAGCGCTGCGGCCCGTACCAGTGCAGCCACCCGCGACTTCGCCGCGACCTCCCCCATCGAGGGGGAGGTCGGTGGCGCGCGCGTTCGCCGTCCAGCCCGATCGCGGGCGACCGAACAGAACCCAATCGGCAAGAGACTGACACTCCATGACCTCAGCCGTTTCCTTTCAAAAAGTCTCGCGCCATTTCGGCAGCGTGCGCGCCGTCGACGCTGTCGATCTCGACATCGTGGCCGGCGAGTTCTTCGCCATGCTCGGGCCGTCCGGGTCCGGCAAGACGACCTGCCTGCGTCTCATCGCTGGCTTCGAGCAGCCGACGGCAGGCTCGATCTCCATCTTCGGTGAGCGCGCCGAAGGCGTTCCGCCCTATCGCCGCAACGTCAACACCGTCTTCCAGGACTACGCGCTGTTTCCGCATTTGAACGTGCTCGACAACGTCGCTTACGGCCTGATGGTCAAGGGCGTCGGCAAGGCCGAGCGGCTCAAGGCGGCCGAGGAAGCGCTGTCGCTGGTGCGCTTGCCGGGCTACGGCGCGCGCCGCCCCGGCCAGCTCTCCGGCGGCCAGCGCCAGCGCGTGGCGCTCGCCCGAGCGCTGGTCAACCAGCCCAAGGTGCTTTTGCTCGACGAGCCGCTCGGCGCGCTCGACCTCAAGCTGCGCGAGAACATGCAGGAGGAGTTGAAGTCGCTGCAGAAAGTGCTCGGCATCACCTTCGTCTTCGTCACCCACGACCAGGGCGAGGCGCTGTCCATGGCCGATCGCGTCGCCGTCTTCAACGACGGCAAGATCATGCAGGTCGGCACGCCGGAGGATATCTACCAGCGGCCGAACACGCGCTTCGTCGCCGATTTCGTCGGCTCGTCCAATGTGCTGCCGCCGGATTTCGTCCAGCGATATGCCGGCCAACACCGCTGGGGCAGCCTGCGCCCGGAGTCGATCCGCGTTTCAAGCGCGGCAAGTGGCGACGGCGTTGCCGCGCGCCTGGTCGGGACCAATTATCTCGGCGCAACGACGAGGCTGGCGCTCGATGCCGATGGGCTGAGGCTGCATGCGGTGCTGCCGGCGGGAATGGCGCTGCCGGCCGAGGGCGAGGCGGTAGTGCTGACCTTCAACCGCGACAGCCTGCATCTGATGGACGAGCCGGCATGATGAAGGTTTGCGCGAGGCCCCCCTCTCTGTCCTGCCGGACATCTCCCCCTC
>NZ_VFWS01000097.1:0-19915 GCF_006443065.1 Mesorhizobium sp. B1-1-5
GATTGGCAGCGTCGGTCGCCGGCGCTCCGGCGGCAGGCGCCTCGGGCGTCGGCGTGGCAGGAGCAGGCGTGGCCGGAGCAGGCGGGGTCGTCGCCGGCGTAGCCGGCGGCCGCGAGGTCAGCGCCGCGACGGATTCGCCTTCGCCGATCGTGGCCTGTCCGCCGGCCGGGCCGGGATCGGTCTCCTTGCCCTCGGGCGTCAGGCGTTGCGTGAACTTGTTGGTGTCGGCCGCCTCGCCGGCGCCGGACGCAGCCGGCGCGGCCGCCGTCTCCGGCGCCGGCTTGGCCGGAGCCGGCTTGACCAGCGGCTCTGTCGAGGCCGTCTTGCTGCCACCGCCGCCAAGGCCGAAGAGCGAGCCGAACGCATTCTTGTTCAGCCATATGCCGTAGCCGCCGCCGGCCAGCACCAGCAGCGCGACGACGGCGGCGATCAAGCCGCCATAGCTGCGCTTGCGCTGTCGCGGCTGTGGTCGCAGGCGCCGGAAGGTATCGGCCGCCGGCTGCTCGTCATTGGCAAAGACATCGCTGCCGTCATCGGCCTCGTCGATGCCCGCCAGGCCTACATCGTCTTCGCGCGGCGACGGCATCGGCGGCGGCGCCTTCTGCCAGGTTGGTTCCGCCTTTGGCGCGGTCTGCCAGTTCGGCTCCGTCCTTGCCGTGTTCTGCCAGGCTGGCTCGTCCTTCGCAGGAGTTTGCCGCGCGGGTTCCGCCTTCGGCCCGCCTTGCCAGCTTGGTTCGGTCCTGGCGGGGGCGGGCGACGGCCTGAACGGCTCGGACTTGAACGGATCCGGCTTGGCGGGCTCAGGCGCCGCCGGCTGGCGGGAATGGCTCGGCTGGTTCTTGTTGCGGTCGATGGAGGAGAAAATATGCTCCAGCTCCGCCAGCGGATCCTCGGCCGGAACGCGTTTGACATACTCGCGCTCGACACTGGAAATGGCGTCTTCCAGCGAGCGCTTCTGCTTGCTGACGACATCGGGCGCAAGCGGCGGGGAATACTCGGCCAGTTTCTTTGCCAGCACCGCGCGGGCGCCGTCGTATATCTGCTTGCGCATCTCGAACGAAGGGTCGACCTTCTTGTCGAGCTGCTTTTTCAGAACACTAACGAAATCTGCCATGCGTCAGGTGACCTGCATTCTTTTCCCGCCGGCCGCAAATCAGCCATAGCGCCGTGAAGGGCTGTGAAACTAGTCTTGAAACGGGTCGGTCACAAGTATTGTGTCGTCCCGCTCGGGGCTGGTGGAGAGCAAGGCCACGGGGGCACCGATCAGCTCCTCGATATAGCGGACATATTTGACGGCTTGCGCCGGCAAATCGTTCCAGCTTCTGGCGCCGGCCGTGGTTCCCTTCCAGCCTTCGAGCGTCTCGTAGACGGGCTCGACCCGCGCTTGCGCGCCCTGGCTAGCCGGCAGGTAATCGATCGTCTCGCCGTCGAGGCGATAGCCCGTGCAGACCTTGATCTCGTCGAGCCCGTCGAGCACGTCGAGCTTGGTGAGGGCGATGCCCTTGATGCCGTTGACGGCGACGGCCTGGCGCACCAGCACGGCGTCGAACCAGCCGCAGCGGCGCTTGCGGCCGGTGACGACGCCGAACTCGTGGCCGCGCGTGCCGAGGAACTCACCGATCTCGTTCTTCTGCTCGGTCGGGAACGGCCCTTCGCCGACGCGCGTCGTGTAGGCCTTGGTGATGCCGAGCACATAGCCGATGACGCCAGGGCCTACGCCTGAGCCGGCGGCGGCCTGCCCGGCCACGGTGTTGGACGAGGTGACGAACGGATAGGTGCCGTGGTCGATGTCGAGCAGCGTGCCCTGCGCGCCCTCGAACAGGATGCGTTCGCCGGCGCGGCGCCTGTCGTCGAGCACCTTCCAGACGCGATCCATGTAAGGCAGGATCTCGGCGGCCACCGAGGTCAGCTCCTGCATGATCGCCTCATGCGTCGCTTCCGCATGACCGAGCCCGCGGCGCAGCGCATTGTGGTGCGTCAGCAGCCTGTCGACCTTCAAGGGGAGCGTTTCCAGATCCGCCAAATCCATCACCCGCACCGCGCGCCGGCCCACCTTGTCCTCATAGGCGGGGCCGATGCCGCGGCGTGTCGTGCCAATCTTGGTTCCGGAATTCGAGGCGGCGTCTTCGCGCAATCCGTCCAGCTCCCGGTGCAGCGACAGGATAAGCGCGGTGTTTTCGGCTATTTTCAGGCGTTCCGGCGTGACCTCCACGCCCTGCTCCTTGAGCTTCTTGGCTTCGGCGACGAAGGCATGCGGATCGAACACCACGCCGTTGCCGATGATCGAAAGCTTGCCCTGCCTGACCACGCCGGACGGCAACAGCGACAGCTTGTAGACCTTGCCGTCGACGACCAGCGTGTGGCCGGCATTGTGGCCGCCCTGGAAGCGCACGACCACATCGGCACGTTCCGACAGCCAGTCGACGATCTTGCCCTTGCCTTCGTCGCCCCACTGCGAGCCGACGACCACCACATTGGCCATGTTCTTTTCCCTTGAAATGCCGCGCGGGCGGCCTGAAACGACAGGCCTCTATAGCGTCAAGCGGCGGCTGGCGCGACCCTTTCTTTGCCGCCGAAACCATCGTTGGAGCATGACCCGAACCGAAGGTCGGCGAACCCAAAAAGCGGGAACCGGCTTCCGCAAGTGACCATGCCCCTCAAGGACTTGGATCAAAATGACGCCAACGGCGAGACGTCAACCTGGCCCAGGCACAACAAATTCCGGCTTTCGCATCATTTACTTGGAGCCGCCGCCACTCTAAGGCGTGTTGATATTCAGGTCAGGCCGATCCGAAAATGGCGAGTTCCGAGAACCGGAGCGGAGCGTACTTAAAGTACGTGAGCACCGGAAGCGCAGGAAACCGGCATTTGCAGGCCGGCATCACCTGAATATCAACACGCCTTGGGCCGGGCTGAACCCTCGAACACCCTGCAGGGCCGGAACCTCCATGCACCGAGCCGCCTATCTGTTCCTTCTGTCGACCATGCTCTTGTGGGGTGGCAATTCGGTGGCGGGCAAGCTTGCCGTCGGCCATGTCTCGCCGATGACCTTGGTGTTCCTGCGCTGGGTGATGGCGGTGCTGATCCTGCTGCCCATCGGCTGGCGGACGCTGCGTGAGGATTGGCCCGAAGTGCGCAGGCACTGGAGGCTGCTTGCCGGGCTCGGCGCTTGCGGCTTCACCATCTTCAACGTCATCTTCTACACGGCGCTCAACTACACGACCGCCATCAACGTCTCGATCGAGCAGGCAGCCATCCCGATCGTCATCATCCTTGCCAATTTCGTGCTGTTCAGGCTGCGCGTGCAGCCTCTGCAGATCGTCGGCGTCGTGCTCACCATCGCCGGCGTCGCGCTGACGGCAAGTCATGGCGACCTCGGCCAGTTGCTGAAGCTCGACCTCAATTTCGGCGACGCCATCATGCTTGTGGCGGTGCTTTGCTACAGCCTCTATTCGGTGGGACTGCGCCTCAGGCCGGCAATCCGCTGGCAAAGTTTCATGCTGGCGCTGTCGATTGCCGCGCTGCTGGTCTCCCTGCCCTTCTTCGTCTGGGAGGTCGCGTCTGGCCGCGTCATCGTGCCGGACGCCCGTGGCTGGGCGCTCACGCTCTACACGGCGCTTGGCGCTTCGGTCGTTTCGCAGGTCCTCTACATCAAGGGCAACGAATTGATCGGCGCCAACCGCGCCGGCCTGTTCATCAATCTGGTGCCGATCTTCGGCACGTTGCTTTCGGTGCTGATCGTCGGCGAGCAGTTTCAGGCTTATCAGGCCTTCGCGCTGGCACTTGTCCTCGGCGGCATTGCGCTTGCCGAGTACAGCGGCAGCCGAGCAGCGCTGCAGACAGGGTGAATATCAACTTCCCGGCAAGCGGCCATCGGGTGACGGCCATCTCATGAATGCCCCGCTTGCTGATGCAAGCGGGGCGTTTCATGTCTGGACGTTTACTCGCCGCCAACGTCGAAGCGCAGCCGCTTCGCCGAGTCGATCGACTTGTGCGCGCGTACCTGCTCCAGCACACTTTCCGGGAAGGGCGCATCGAGATAAAGCAGCGCTATCGCATCGCCGCCCGGTCGGTTGCGGCCGAGCTGGAAGTTGGCGATGTTGACGCCGTTCTCGCCGCACACCGTGCCGAGCAGGCCGATGATGCCGGGCGCGTCGGCATTGGTGGTGTAGAGCATGTGCTGGCCGACCTCGGCGTCGAGATTGATGCCCTTTATCTGGATGAAGCGCGGCTTGTGGTCGGAGAAACAGGTGCCGGCGATCGAGCGCGTCATATGCTCGGTCTTGACGGTGAGCTTGATGTAGCCGTCGAACACGCCCGACTTGTCGCGCTTGACCTCGGCGACGATGATGCCGCGCTCCTTCACCATGATCGGCGCCGACACCATGTTGACGTCGGAGACCTGCGGCCGGATGAGGCCGGCAAGGGCAGCGCTCACCAGCGCGCGCGTGTTCATCGTCGCGGTCGAGCCGTCGAACAGGATCTCGACCTCCTTGATCGGATCCTCGGTGACCTGGCCGACGAAGGCGCCGAGCACTTCGGCAAGTTTGACGAAGGGTTTCAGCCGCGGCGCCTCCTCGGCTGTGATCGACGGCATGTTGATGGCATTGGAGACCGCGCCCTTGATCAGGTAGTCGCTCATTTGCTCGGCGACCTGCAGCGCGACATTCTCCTGCGCCTCGGTGGTCGAGGCGCCGAGATGCGGCGTCGCCACGACATTGTCCATGCCGAACAGCGGGTTGTTCTCGGCCGGCTCGACCTCGAACACGTCGATGCCGGCGCCCGCCACCTTGCCGCTCTTCAGCGCCGCGACCAGGTCCGCCTCGACGATCAATCCGCCGCGGGCGCAATTGATGATGCGCACGCCGTCCTTCATCTTGGCGATCGCAGCCGCATCGATGATGTTGCGCGTCTTGTCGGTCAGCGGCGTGTGCAGCGTGATGAAGTCGGCGCGGGCGAAGAGCTCGTCGAGCTCGACTTTCTGAACGCCGAGCTCCTCGGCGCGGCTGTCCGACAGGAACGGATCGAAGGCGATCACATGCATCTTCAAGCCGACGCCGCGCGTGGCGACGATCGAGCCGATATTGCCGCAGCCGATCACGCCCAGCGTCTTGCTGGTGATCTCGACACCCATGAAGCGGTTCTTTTCCCACTTGCCGGAATGGGTCGAGGCATTGGCTTCCGGTATCTGTCGCGCCAGCGCGAAGATCATCGCCACCGCATGCTCGGCCGTGGTGATCGAATTGCCGAAGGGCGTGTTCATCACGATGATGCCCTTGCGGCTGGCAGCCGGGATATCGACATTGTCGACGCCGATACCGGCGCGGCCGACGACCTTGAGTCTGGTTGCCGCATTGATCAGCTTCTCGGTGACCTTGGTCGCCGAGCGGATGGCGAGGCCGTCATACTGGCCGATCACCTCGGCGAGCTTTTCCTTGTCCTTGCCGAGATCGGGCAGGTAGTCGACGTCGATGCCGCGATCCTTGAAGATCTGCACGGCGGTGGTGGAAAGTTTATCCGAAACGAGAACGCGGGGCGCCATTGCGGCCTCCTTGACGTGGGAATGGATGTGTCGGGAAATGGCGGCCCGCGGGCCGCCATGAAACTCAGGCCGCTGCCTTGAGCGACGCCTTCTGCGTGGCGAAGGCCCAGTCGAGCCAGGGCAGCAACGCTTCGAGATCGGCGGTCTCGACGGTCGCGCCGCACCAGATGCGCAGGCCGGGCGGCGCATCGCGGTAGGAGCCGATGTCATAGGCGACGCCTTCCTTGTCGAGCACGGACACGATCCCCTTGGCGAAGGCCGCCTGCCCGTCAGCGTCGAGCGCCGCCACGTCAGGATCGGTGAAGGAGAGGCACACGGACGTGTTCGAGCGCGTCGCCGGATCGGCGGCGAGGTGGCCGAGCCACGTCGACTTCTCGGCGAACCGGTCGAGCACCGCGGCATTCGCGTCCGCGCGGGCGATCAGCGCATCAAGTCCACCGATCGACTTCGCCCAGTGGAGGGCATCGAGATAATCCTCCACGCACAGCATCGACGGCGTGTTGATGGTCTCGCCCTTGAAAATGCCCTCGATCAGCTTGCCGCCCGAGGTCAGGCGGAAGATTTTCGGCAGCGGCCAGGCCGGCTTGTAGGTCTCCAGCCGCTCGACGGCGCGGGGCGACAGGATCAGCATGCCATGCGCGCCCTCGCCGCCCAGCACCTTCTGCCAGGAGAAGGTGACGACATCGAGCTTTTCGAAATCGAGCCTTTGCGCGAACGCCGCCGAGGTGGCGTCGCAAATGGTCAGGCCCTTGCGGTTCGCAGGAATGAAATCGCCATTCGGCACGCGCACGCCCGAGGTCGTGCCGTTCCAGGTGAAGACCACGTCGCGGTCGAAATCGACCTGCGCCAGGTCGGGCAGCTCGCCGTAGCCGGCCTCGAACTTGCGAACATCGACGAGCTTGAGCTGCTTGACGACATCCGTCACCCAGCCCGAGCCGAAGCTCTCCCAGGCGACCATGTCGACGCCGCGCTCGCCGAGCAGCGACCAGAGCGCCATCTCGACCGCGCCCGTGTCCGACGCCGGCACGATGCCGATGCGACAGTCCGCCGGAACATTGAGGATTTCGCGCGTCAGCTCGATAGCCTGCTCGAGCTTCGCCTTGCCGATCTTGGCGCGGTGCGAGCGCCCGAGCGCGGCGCCTTTCAGCGCCTCGGCCGACCAGCCGGGGCGTTTTGCGCAGGGACCTGAAGAGAAATTGGGGTTTGCCGGACGGAGTCCGGGCTTGGTAAGCGTCGTCATCGTGGTCTATCCTTCCAGATAGTGGCCCCTCGTTGGGGAGGGGTGGCCCACGGACGGCGATATGCGCTCAAGGCTTCGGCGTCAAGAGCAAAGTTTTTGTCGCAGCCAGGATACCAGGCGATCACGTGACTTCATGTGCAATAAAAAACGGCGGACCCAGGCCCGCCGTTGCAATTTCCAGATTCGCCATTCTACCAAAGGTCGTAGCGTAATCCGAGCTTGACCGTCTGGTAGTCGATGCCCTTGTGGATGTTGAAGGCGCCGCCGTCATACGCGACATATTTGGCGCCCGGCACCGAAAAATACTCGTAGCCGAGATCGACAGACACGTTTTTGGTCACCTGATAGGACAGGCCGCCACCGATCGAGTACGCAAGATTGAACTTGCCCTCGCTGTCGGTCTGGCCTTCGTACCCAGCGGGGTCGTCGCAGGAAAACCCGCCTGTACCGGCAGAATTAGGGGCAGTCTCAACGCAGTCGCGCGCACCTATGCTCCTATAGTATTTATTGTAGGCGAGACCGATGCCGCCGCCGAGATATGGGGTGATCCCGACATAAGTGCCCAGATCAACATAGCCGTTGGCCATGATGCTGTAGCCTTTGTTGGAGCCGTTGTTGGTGAGGTCGCATGCCTGGGTGGCCGCGACGGAATTGATGGTGCCGAAACCATCGTCCACCAGCGTATGTCCGTCGCAGGTCGCCGCCAGCTTGGCGCTCTCTGTGAATTTGTCGGTTGGCAGAATCCCGCCGTTCAACTCGACCCGGAGATAGTCGTTGATGTGGTAGCCCATACCGATGCTACCAGTGAAAAGGCTCGCCTCATCGGTGAAGCTGTTAAGAGGGCCGGAGGATACCTCCTTGTGCTCGAACGGATGGCTGAAGGCATAGCCCACATCGCCGCGCAGGTACCAGCCCGAGCCGACCTCGACCGGCTGGTAGTCCGGCGCCTGGTCGACATAGATCGGCGGATCGTAGTCGGCTGCGAGCGCCGGCGTCATCGGCAACAAGATGGCTGCGGCAAGCGCTGACGCGATACGCGATCTGGATATCATGGTCCCCGGCTCCTGAAATTGGCGCCAACCGCGAACGCGGGCGCCGTTTCAATGAGCCATTGTTAACTATAGTGGTTAAGTGGCGGTTAAGGATAACAGCTGGTTACCGAATTGATTTCGATCAATATTTGCCGGCGTTGCATAACAAAAAAGCCGCCCGGCTGGCGCCGGGCGGCTGACGAATTTCGGGATAATGAAGGCGATTACTTGGTGTAGATCGGTTCCGGTTCCGGCTGATAGGCAACCACCGGTGCGGCGCAGCCATTGTTGCCGCCGAACTGGTAGCGCAGGCCGCCGCGCACTTCATGGGTGTTGATGCCGCGATCGAAGCCAGGTCCGGTGCTGCTCACATCCCATTCGAACATGCGGCCGCCCTGGATATGGGTGAAGCGGTAGCCGGCGTCGAGGATCACCCTGTCGGTCAGGCAGTAGGACGCGCCGGCCATGAGAGCATAGGCAAAGCGCCAGTTGGAAGAGCCTGGGTTAGTCTCGGTGGTGTTCGGATCGTGGACCGTGTCCCACTTGACATGCGCGCCGCCGATGCCGGCGCCGACATAAGGCGTGACGCCGTGCCAAGTGCCGATATCGACATAGGCGTTGGCCAGCAGCAGCAGAGCGCTCATCTTCGACACTTCGGTCGAGGTCGAGACGAGGTCCGAGGTCTGGCCGTTGAAGTTCGACTTGAACCAGTAGTCGGCGGTCACGTCCGTGCGGAAGTAATCGTTGATCTTGTAGCCGACGCCGCCGCCGAGCGAGAAGCCGCCCTTGAGCTTGCCGAAATCGAAGCTCTTGCTGCCGGGCGTGACCGAGCAGTTACAAGGATCGACAGCGTAGGTCATGTAGTCGATGCCGCGCACGGTCGACTTGTGATAGTCGATGTCGCCGCGGATATACCAGCCGCCGATATCGATCGGCTGCTGCTCGACGACCGGCGGCGGCGCCTCTTCGATTTGCGGTTCGGGGAGGTCGGCCGCGAAGAGCGGTCCGGCCAAGCCCGCGAACAGCGCGGCAAGCAATGCCATTCTTGCTGTCTTGAACATTCTGTCACCCCTAAGAAGCCTCGGGACGACTCCCGCCCGAAGATGATTGACCTCGGGTTTGGATAATGAATTGCAAAGGTTAAAAGCCGTTTAACCGTACCGATTAACCACGAATCTATACAATTTTAGAGGGGAGGCCGTTGTCCGATCTGCGCGCCCCGGTACCAAATAAGCCCGCTTTGGCGGCGGGCTTAGAGGAACTGCGGGACGGAGCTCAGGCGGCGCTGCGGGTGTCCTGCAGGATGCCGACGATGTCGTTGACGACCGCTTCGACCAGTTGCGGATCATCGCCCTCGGCCATGACCCGGATGAGCGGCTCGGTGCCGGAGGGACGGATCACGAGGCGGCCGGCTTTGCCAAGCCGGTTGCGCGCATCCTCGATGGCCGCCTTGACCGGCGCTTCCTCGAGCGGCTTGCCGCCGGAGATGCGGACATTCTTCAGAAGCTGCGGCACCGGCTCGAACTTCTTCGACAATTCGCTGACCGGGCGGTTCTGCCGCTTGATGCAGGCCAGCACCTGCAGCGCCGAGACCAGGCCGTCGCCGGTGGTCGAGAAATCGGACAGCACGATATGGCCGGACTGCTCGCCGCCGACATTCAAGCCATGCGCGCGCATGTGCTCGACCACATAGCGGTCGCCGACCTTGGTGCGGTGCAGCTGCAGCTTCATGTCGCCAAGAAAGCGCTCCAGCCCGAGATTGGACATCACGGTGGAGACGACGCCGCCACCGGCCAGCCTTCCGCTCTGGTGCCAGGACTCGGCGATCAGGGCCATGATCTGGTCGCCGTCGACGATGGTGCCGTTCTCGTCGACGATCACAACCCGGTCGGCGTCGCCGTCGAGCGCGATGCCGATGTCGGCGCGCACCTCGTGCACCTTCTTCTGCAGGCCGGCCGGGTGCGTCGAGCCGCATTCCTTGTTGATGTTGAAGCCGTTCGGCTCGACATTGATCGCCACCACCTCGGCGCCGAGTTCCCACAGCGCCTCGGGCGCCACCTTGTAGGACGCGCCGTTGGCGCAGTCGACGACGATCCTCAGCCCCGAAAGCGACATCGAGCGCGGCAGCGTGCGCTTGGCGAATTCGATATAGCGGTCGTGCACGCCGTCGACGCGCTTGGCGCGGCCGAGCCCGTCGGAATCGGCGAGCGCCAGCTCGATGTCCTTGTCGAGCATGCCTTCGATGCGTTCCTCGATCTCGTCGGAGAGCTTGTAGCCGTCGGGACCGAACAGCTTGATGCCGTTGTCGTAGTAAGGATTGTGCGAGGCCGAGATCATCACCCCGATGTCGGCGCGCAGCGAGCGCACCAGCATGGCGACCGCGGGCGTCGGTATGGGGCCGAGCAGGAACACGTCCATGCCGGCGGCGCACAGGCCCGCCACCATGGCGTTCTCGATCATGTAGCCGGAAAGCCGCGTGTCCTTGCCGAGCACGACGCGATGACGATGATTGCCGCGCTGGAACGAGAGCCCGGCGGCCATACCGACGCGCATGGCGATCTCGGCCGTCATCGGAAATTTATTGGCGCGTCCGCGGATACCGTCGGTGCCGAAATACTGACCTGCCATGTGTCTCAAAGTCCCCGTCGGTTTTTCAGCCGCCCGTATTGCCACAAATTGGGCCGCATCCGATCATCAAATTTCGTGATTGTATATTACCAATCCTTAGAAAAACATTGTAGCGGGCGGTGCAAGCGATTCGACAGCCTGTCACCACCTTTGACGTGGCGGCGCTATACCTGCCGGTGCGAGGCTCTTCGGTGCCCCGGCAAAGCCTGGCTGGCGGCGAACCGGCAGGCAATTCATCACCTTATCGCGAATAACACACTTTGTGAGGGCGCCTGTGCCGGAAGCATCTGGCGCAACCGGACATTGAGAGCTATTGATTTGGCATAGGGACACTTATTGGCGGCAGCAAGGGAGAAAACGCCATGCTTATTCATAGACTTGCAGCTTTGACGGGTATCGCCGTCGCAACCTTGTTCCTGGCGGCGCCGGCCAACGCGCTGACCATGGCCGAGTGCAGCACCAAGTATAACGCGGCCAAGGATGCGGGAACGCTCGCCGGCCAGACCTGGAACCAGTTCCGCAAGGCCCAGTGCGGCAGCGACGCCGCCGCGACCGACACCAAGGCGGCGACCGATACGAAGGCCGCCGACACCAAGCCCGCCAAGAAGACGAAGGCGGCCGCCGCTGCCGACGACGCGGCCAAGGGCCTGAGCTCCAAGGAATGCAGCACCAAATACCAGGCTGCAAAATCCGCCGGCACGCTCAACGGCATGAAGTGGAACGACTTCCGCAAGGCCGAGTGCGGCGCCGCCGCTGCCGACGACGACACCGTGCCTGCACCGACGGAAGCCACCTATACCAGCGAGCCGGCGAAGCCGAGCGTCGCTGCGCCGAAGGGCGTGACCTTCCCGAAGGCGATTTCGCCGAAATTCGCCACCGAGACCCCGGCCAAGGGCCGCATGCATACCTGCCTCGAGCAGTACTATGCCAACAAGGATGCCAACACGCTGAATGGTCTCAAGTGGATCCAGAAGGGCGGCGGCTTCTACAGCCTCTGCAATGCCAAGCTGAAGAGCTGATCGCTTAGTACCGATTGACGAAAGCCCGCGAGCCGCAAGGCTCGCGGGCTTTTTTGCCGGGCGCGATGTCTAAACCGGCCTAATTTCAAGCACCTGGTTTCGGTCGCTGCAGCAGTCCAACCAGACTAGAAAGATCGGCGTTGGCGTTGCCGGCGGCCACTCCGCGTCGCATCAGGTCTTGCATCGGCAAGACGAGTTCGGCGCTGACTGCAGCCGACCTGGTGGCATCGATCAGATTGACATAGGCGTCTGCTTGCATGCCCAGATTGGAAACGACATTGCTGGTGTGATCGCCGCTGTCGATCTGTTCCGCCCATTTCGGCAGCGCGCCTTGCATTGCCTCAAGCCAGGCGGTCAGCAGCGGCATGAATTCGCGAGCCGGAATTCCGGCTTTGCCTGTCAGCGCCAACGCCTGCAGAACCCCCGCGAACAGGCCGTACATGCCGGCCAGAAGCGAGATGTCGTAGAGCGGTGCGAGGCCAGCGTCCTCCCCAAGATATCGACTGGCGCCAAGCGCATCGAGCCGTCCGGAATAAGTTTCGAAAGCTTGCCTGGAGCCGCCATAAAGGATCAAGGCATGCTGCCCGCCAATCATCGGCGGCACCGCCATGATGCCGCCATCGAGATAGTTGGCGCCGTGCCTGGCGGCCCAGTCCGACATCGCCCGCGCCTGGTCGGGCGTACCGTTGGTGAGGTTGACCAATGTGCGCCCCGAGAATGCGGCCTCGGCGGCACCTAACGCCTCATGAACCGTGTCGTAGACCAGGAGGCACGCCACGATCAGCGGGCTCGATCTGACGGCTTCCTCGACAGTCTTGGCCACGACAGCGCCTCTGGCCGCCAAAGCCTCCGCCTTTGCCGGGGAACGGTTCCACACGGTCACCTCATGCCCCTTATTCAGAAAGGCATGGGCAAGAGCCGTGCCCATGGCGCCGAGGCCGATTACTGCGATATCGCTCATCCTGCTTTTCCGTGGTTTGCTTGCGGGGGTTCACGCCGGTACCGGGCTCAGATCCTGGCCAAGGCCGCCGTCGACGGTCAGCCGCGCACCCGTGGTGAAGGTGGCGTCAAAAGCCAAGAAAAGCACCGCACGCGCTACTTCCTCGGCCGTCCCGTGGCGTTTCATCGGCGTGACGGCGTCGCCTGTCTTCATGAAGGCCGCGCGCTCTTGGGCGGACGCGCCGGCGACACCCATCGTTGGTGTGTCGATGAACCCTGGGCTGACCACATTGACGCGGATCCGGCGAGGCAGGAGCTCGGCAGCAAGCACCTTGGCAAAGGCACGGAGTGCCGCCTTCGACCCGGAATAGACGCTCATGCCGCCGGTGCCGGATTCGTCGGCGATCGACGAGGTGAAGACGATGGCGCCGCCGTCTCTGATCAGCGGCAGCAGGCGCTGCGCGGTGAAGAAGGCGCCTTTGGCATTGACGTTGAAGGTGCGGTCATAGCTGTCCTCTGTGACATGCTCCACCGGTTCAAGATTAGCGACCCCGGCATTGATGTGAAGGAGGTCGATCTGCCCGAGCTTCTGTCCGACTTCCGCCCCGAGCATAGCGATGTCGCCCATGGCGCTGATGTCGGACTGCACGACGTGGGCGCGAGAAAACAGCTTCTCGCGCGCGGCCTCGATATTGCGTTGATCGCGGCCGGTGATCAGGACTTCGGCGCCGCCTTCGACGAGGAGCTCGGCGACAGCCAGGCCCATGCCGTGTGTGCCGCCGATCACCACGGCCTTCTTGTTCGTGTATCGCGTCATGATTTCTCTCTTTTGACAATATCTGTCCGCCAACGGCCTTTGCAGACCGAAGCATGGTACCGATATGATGTTGTGGTGTTCGCCGGTTCCCGACGATGCCAGGAAGCTATGGACCGGCCGAGCTTTTCTCAAGTACCGACAAAAAAGTAAGGCACCCACTGATTGCTCAGAACTGGATGAAACATGGGAAAGAGACAGCCAAATAGTTGCGGACTAGGCCCTGCGCTCGAAGCGATCGGCGGCAAATGGAAGGCGTTGCTGCTCTGGCAGTTGCACAAGGCCCCGGCACGATTCGGTGAGCTGAAGCGCCTTGTGCCGGAAATCAGCGAAAAGATGCTGATTCAGCAGCTGCGCGAGATGGAAGCCGATGGCCTGGTCAATCGCGAAATCTTCGCGGAAGTACCGCCCAGGGTCGAATACTCGATCACCGAATTCGGCGTCGAGCTGGACAATGCGCTGATCCCACTGGCCAGATGGGGCAAAGAATATGCCGGCCGCGCCGCCAGGCAGCGCCAAGGCAAGGCAAACGCGCTCGCGCCGCAGACCCTCTGAGGTGGCTCTAATGCATGTCGCCCGGAAGTGCGCAGCGATTCCGGGACAACGACATGCAGCAAAACAAGACTTAAAGCGCGTTGCCTGAATCCGGTTCAGCGCGACGCGCGTTAGGTAGCTTCAGACAAAAGAACGCCGCGGGTTTGAAGCCGCGGCGTTCTTCTACAATTCATAACCTGGTCAGCTTGACGGCTGCGGCTCCATGCCGCCTTCGGGCTCGGGGCCTTTCTTGCGGCGGCCGCCGGTGCCGGCCTTCGGCACGGCCGAGCCGCGGCTGGGCGGGGTGTCGTCGCCGAGGTCGCGGGCGGGCTTGTTGCCCGCGATCAGCTGCTTGATCTCGTCGCCGGACAGCGTCTCGTATTCGAGCAGTCCCTCGGCGAGCGCGATCCATTCCTTCTTCTTCTTGGTCAGGATGGTCTTGGCGGTCGAATAGGCGTCGTCGATCAGGCGCCGCACCTCGGCGTCGATGATCTGCGCCGTCTCTTCCGAGATGTTCTGGGTGCGCGCCACCGAATGGCCGAGGAAGACCTCTTCCTGGTTGTCGCCATAGGCGACGTGACCGAGCTTGTCGGAGAAGCCCCAGCGCGTGACCATGGCGCGCGCCAGCTTGGTCGCCTGCTCGATATCGGAGGAGGCGCCCGACGTGATGTTCTCCTTGCCGAACTTGAACTCCTCGGCGACGCGGCCGCCCATCATGATCGCAAGCCGCGAGATCATGTACTTGTAGCTCATCGAATAGCGGTCGCCTTCCGGCAACTGCATGACCATGCCGAGCGCGCGGCCGCGCGGGATGATGGTTGCCTTGTGCAGCGGATCGGCCGACGGCACGTTGAGCGCCAGGATCGCGTGCCCGGCCTCGTGATAGGCGGTCAGCTCCTTCTCGGCCTGCGTCATCGCCGACGAGCGACGCTCGGCGCCCATCATGATCTTGTCCTTGGCGTCCTCGAACTCGGCCATGGTGACGAGCCGCTTGTTGCGGCGCGCCGCCATCAGCGCGGATTCGTTGACGAGGTTCATCAGATCGGCGCCGGAAAAGCCCGGGGTGCCGCGCGCAACCACCTTGAGGTCGACATTGGGCGCCAGCGGCACGTTGCGCACATGCACCTTGAGGATCTTCTCGCGGCCGACGATGTCGGGGTTCGGCACCACGACCTGGCGGTCGAAACGGCCGGGCCTCAGCAGCGCCGGGTCGAGCACGTCGGGCCGGTTGGTGGCGGCGATGAGAATGATGCTCTCGTTGGACTCGAAACCGTCCATCTCGACCAGCAGCTGGTTCAGCGTCTGCTCGCGTTCGTCATTGCCGCCGCCGAGGCCGGCGCCGCGATGGCGGCCGACGGCATCGATTTCATCGATGAAGATGATGCAGGGTGCGTTCTTCTTGGCCTGGTCGAACATGTCGCGCACGCGGCTTGCGCCGACGCCGACGAACATCTCGACGAAGTCCGAGCCGGAGATGGTGAAGAACGGCACGTTGGCTTCACCGGCGACCGAGCGGGCGAGCAGCGTCTTGCCGGTGCCGGGCGGGCCGACCAGGAGCACGCCGCGCGGGATCTTGCCGCCGAGGCGCTGGAACTTCTGCGGATCGCGCAGGAACTCGACGATCTCTTCGAGATCCTCCTTGGCCTCGTCGACGCCGGCGACGTCCTGGAAGGTGACGCGGCCATGCGCCTCGGTCAAAAGCTTGGCCTTCGACTTGCCGAAGCCCATGGCGCGGCCGGAGCCTGATTGCATCTGGCGCATGAAGAATATCCACACGCCGAGGATCAGGATCATCGGCAGCCACGAGATCAGATAGCCGAACAACGAATTGGAGCCGTCGGTCTCGGGCTTGGCGGTGATGGTGACGTTCTTGTCCTGCAGCCTGGAGACCAGCGACGGGTCGCCGGGCGAATAGGTCTGAAAGCCGTTGGCGTTGTCCGTGTAGTTGCCGAAGATGCGGGCGCCGGCGATGGTCACGCTTTTGACCCGGCCCGACGCGACGTCCTGCAGGAACTGCGAATAGGCGATATCCGTGGTGGCGCCGCGCGTCTGCGGCGTCTGGAAAAGATTGAACAGGGCTATGAGCAGGACCGCTATGATCGCCCAGAGCGCGAGGTTGCGATAATTCGGATTCATCTATTGTCCCGTTGGCGTCCGCGCGCGGACCCGCGATGATGGATTAGCTTGGGCCTAACATAGGGAGAGCGCCCCCCCTTGCCAAGCAGAACAGCACGTATCGGTTAAGCTTTCGCCCACCCTCGGCCATCATCATGGCGGCGGAATGGCAGTGCCGGCAACGGCGGCGCGCCGATCAGGGCCGCCGCGGCGGCGGCGGGCTCGATGTCGAAGGAGGGCAGGAAGCGCGCGAAAGGAGCCACCGCCGGAGCGATCGAGACCGATCGCGAGCCGGCATTGCCGCCCGCAAGACCAAGACATTTGCCGGCGGACCACAGCGCAGGCTCCGCGGCAAGCGCGGCGCGCGAAAGGCTCGGCGGGATATCCTGGCTCAAGGGCGCTTTCCCGGCGGCGGCCCCCAGTGGCGCGATCGCCAAGTCGCCCGGCCCGTCTTTCAAAGTGATGCGCCGCCGATTGTCCCAGAGCCGGTTGTGCTGCGGTGGCGCGGCTGCAGGCAGGTCGCGGTTCTCGCGGCGAAGGAAAATGCCGGTTCGTCGCGCGTCGATAACCGTCCGCGACAATGTGGCGCGAAACGGAGCGGACCGCAGGCGCGAAAGCAGCGCAGCGCAGCGCGTCTCGTCGGCGAGAAACGAGACGCCGCCGACGGTGGCCAACAGGATGCGCAGCGCATGGATGACGGCTTGGCCGTCCTCATGTCCGGCAAGCTCGCGATCGAGGCGGATGAGGCCCGGAACCGGCCTGCCGGCAAAGGTGTCGATGAGCGTGGCGGCGCGGCGGCCGACGTCCCGGCGCTCGAAAGCCGCCTGGTCGGCCCGTGCCAGCGCCTGCGCGATACGCTGTTCGCCGTCGCCCTGCGCGAGCTTCGCCCGCACGCGCGGCCGCTCGAAGCGAGCATCGGCATTGGTCGGATCCTCGATCCAGCCGATGTCGCGAGCCCGCAGCATCTCGCGCAGTGCCGCGCGCCTTGTGCCAAGCAGCGGCCGGACGATCCATGTCCGCCAGTCGAACAGCGTGGCGGGCGCCATGCCGGCGAGGCCCCGGCCCTCATCGTCGCGCGCCTGCCGCATCAGCACCGTCTCGGCCTGGTCGTCGGCGGTGTGGCCGGTCAGGATCAGTTTGATGCCTTCGGCGCCGGCTGCTTCGGCGAGCAGCCGGTAGCGCGCCTCGCGCGCGGCGGCCGCCAGACCGGTCGCGGGCTTGTCGCCGCGCCAGGCAACAATGCGATGCGCGATGCCGCGCTCGGCGCAGAAGTGTTGAACGAGCCGCGCCTCAGCGGCCGAGTCCGGCCTCAGCCCATGATCGACGGTCACCGCGAGCAGCCTGGCGGCCGATGCGGTCTGGTCGAGGTGATCTTTGAGGAGAAGGAGAAGGGCGGTCGAGTCGCTGCCGCCGGACACGGCTGCAACGGCGCCGGTCGAAAGATCCAGGTCGGAGAAAAGGCAGTCCAAAAGGTCAGGTTTGCTGTCGGGCGTCAGCACGACGCCAGGGCCCTTTCCTGCTTGATGCGTTCCTTGAGCGCGCCGGAAACATCGGGATAGCGCTTGCCGATTTCACTGAAGGTGGCGCATGCGACGTCGTTCTGCTTCAGGCCGACCAGCGAAACGCCGAGCTTGAGCAGCATGTCGGGCGCCTTCTTGGCCTTCGGATAGTCCTTGCTGGCGGCGAGGAAGACTTCGGCCGCGTCACGGTATTTCTGCTGCCCGAGCAGCGACTCGCCCAGCCAGTAATGCGCATCAGCCGCCTTGGCGTCCTTGGGGAAGCGGGAAATATGGTCGCGAAAACCCTGCTCGGCGGTCGGATAATCGCCCGACAGGATGAATTGGTAGGAATTGCGATAGAGCTCGTCGGGATCGTTGGTCGACGGCAGGGCCGCCACTTCGGTGCCGCCGGACTTGCTCTTCTTGGCCGGCGTTTCGGCGGGAGGAGCGCTTGCCGTAGGCGCGGGAGCTTCCGCCGGCGCGCTGGCCTGCGGGCCGGTCTCGGCATTGACCACGTTGCCGTTCTTGTCGACGGTGATGGTGCCGAAATTCTTCGGCGGCGCGCCGGTGATCAGCTTGCCGGGATCGCCGGTCTGCGATTCCACGATGACGTCGCCAACGCTTTTGCCGCCGTTTTGCGCGCCGGTGCCGGCCGGCGCCTGCGTCGCCGGGGCCTGGGCGACGCCGTTGTCGGCTCCGGCGTCGCCGGTGCCGGATTGACCGGTGCCAGCATCGCCGAGATTGGTGTTGCCGTTATTGTTGTTGCCGTCCTGGGGCGCGGCTTCCGATTTCTTCTGCCCGGCTGGCTTGGCGCCTCCTTGGCCCTCGAGCTGCTGGAAACGGAACTCATTGTCTTCCTGCTGCTTGCGGATCTGTTCCTGCATCTGCAGGATCTGGAAATTCATCTCCTCGATCTTGCCGTTCAGCTGGCGCAGTTGGTCTTCCAGACCAGTCACGCCGGCGCCGCCCTCCTGTTGCGCGACCTGCGCCTGTTCCGGCTTCTTCTTGTCGCCGAAGATGCCGAGCGTAGGCAGATGGAAGGTGAACCCGCTGTCGGCGGCCGGCCCGGCACTGTCGGCCGGCGCGGCAAGGCTTGGGAGGCTTGATACAAGCAGCAACGCAAGCGTGCCGCTCAGGACCGTTCTGAAGTGCATTCTGTCTCTCGCGGTGGGTGTTGGCCTGATGCGCCTTTCCAAATCAAACAAGGGGAGGAAGCGCCCTCGCGCTCATAGCAGGACGCGAGACTTCGGCCAAATTTTGTTTCGGTTTGTTGCAAAGGAAAAAGGCGGCCCTGAGGCCGCCTTTCATTTTTGGGATGTTGTATTTTTGTCGCCCGGGACGCCGAGCGCCCTTACCGAAAATCGACCCCGATCTTCGGTGTCATGCGTCAGGAGCCGGCGCCGGAAAGCGTGGTGACGGCGCGGCGGTTCTGCGACCAGCAGGAGATGTCGTCGCAGACGGCGACCGGACGCTCCTTGCCGTAAGAGATCGTCTTCAGGCGGCCGGCGGAGACGCCCTTGGAGACCAGGAAGTCGCGCGTGGCGGCGGCGCGGCGGGCGCCCAGCGCCAGGTTGTACTCACGCGTGCCGCGCTCGTCGGCATGGCCTTCGATGACGATCGCATACTGGCGGTACTGATTCAGCCACTGCGCCTGGCGGGCCAGCGTGGTCTGCGCATCGGCGCGGATCGACGAGGAATCGGTGTCGAAGAAGATGCGGTCGCCGATGTTGACGGTGAAGTCCTGCGCCGAACCGGGCGTGGCGGCGCCGGCACCGTTGAGGCCGAGATCGGCCGCGCTGTTCGGGGTCTTCTTCGAGGCGCAACCGGTAATGGCGAGCGCCATCACGAGAGCGATCATCGCTGGGTTTCTGGTAAGTGCTGCGATACGGCCCATGCCGCCTCTCCTTCGCATATGAGTGATTTCGTTGATCACCCAGTAACCACGTTTGGGTTAACCGGCATTCAAGAAACACGGTTAATGTTTGGTTTCGAGCCGCCGTCCGCGACTGCTTGCCCCGCGCTTTACGAAGGGGCGACACTGCGCGCGGACCGTAGGCGGAAATGCGGCCAAAACATGGAAAAATGGGGAATTGGGGAACTGGGGAACTGGGGAATTGAAGAATTGGAGAAAGAGGTCACTTCAGCGACCCTCTGAGATTCACCAGCATCCCATAGATCTGGTTGTAGGATCGTAGCCACTCGTCAAGCTGTGTCTTTGAAATGTATTCGAGGTCGAAGGCATAGGAGATCCATGTCTCGACTTCGCTACACGACCCCATAGCCATTGAAATGAAGCGAGCGAATTCGGCTTTGGAATGAGGCTGCTTGGCAAAGCCCTCCGACAAATTAGCGCAGATAGCCTTGCTGGAGCGACGCAACTGATCGGCTAGCGCGTATTGCTCGATCTTCGGAAAGGCCAGCGTGGCTTTGTGAATTTCAAGAGAAACTTCGTAGGCCCGCTTATAGACCTGCAGGTCCCTGGCGCGTCCAACATAGCGTCCGTGCTTCTCCATTTCTTCAGTTCTTCAATTCCCCAGTTCCCCAATTCCCCACT
>NZ_VFWS01000098.1:0-19855 GCF_006443065.1 Mesorhizobium sp. B1-1-5
AAACCGCTGCGCACTTTTGCTGGAATTGCTCTAATCTAGGCCGAATGCTGAGTTCCGAGGATATCTCATGGCCAAGGCTGATGCAGGCAAGAAGCGGGCATCGCTGACAACCCGCCGGCCACCGGTCGGGGCGTCGCCAGGCACGCTTATCGCCGATCCGGCGGCGCGGCGCAGCGAACTGCGGCTGACGCTGATCTCGCCCGAGAAATACAAAACCATCGACAATGCCTCGATCGACGATCTCAACGCGCATTGCGAGAAATGGCCTGTCGTCTGGCTGGATTGCACCGGACTTGCCAATATCCCGCTGATCGAGGAGATCGGCCGCATCTTCAGCCTGCACCCGCTGGCGCTGGAGGACGTCGTCAACACTGGACAGCGGCCCAAGGTGGATTTCTTCGAGGATCATGCCTTCGTCGTCATGCGCATGATCGACGATGTCACCTCGCATCGCTACGAGCAGATCGCGCTGTTCTTCGGCGGCAATTTCGTCGTCACGTTCCAGGAGCGCGAAGGCGATCCGTTCGATCCGGTGCGCAAGCGCATTGCGGGTGCGATGCCCAACCGCCTGCGCTCGCGCGGCGCCGACTATCTTGGCTATGCGTTGATCGATGCCATCGTCGACAGCTATTTCCCACCGATCGAGGCGGCGAGCGAATTGGTCGACGGCATCGAGGACGAGATGCTGAATAAGCCGCACAAGCACCAGATGCGGCAGCTGCATGAATTGCGGCGCGACGCCAACGTGCTCAAAGGCGTGCTGTGGCCGATGCGCGACACGCTGGCGACGCTGATCCGCAACGACGTGGCCTTCGTGAAGGCGGAGACCAAGATCTTCTTCAACGACACGCTCGACCATTCGCTGCGTCTGATCGAGCTGGTCGAGAACCAGCGCGACATGCTCACCGGCCTGATCGAGATGCATGTCTCGCTGACCCAGGCCCGCACCAACGACGTCATTTCCTACCTGACGATCGTCTCGGTGATCTTCATGCCGCTGACCTTCCTGGTCGGCGTCTGGGGGATGAATTTCGATCCGCAAAGCTCGCCCTGGAACATGCCGGAGCTGAAAGCCTATTACGGTTATCCGGTGGCAATTCTGTTCATGGCGCTTGTCGCCGCCGGACTGATCTTCTTCTTCAAATCGAAGAAGTGGCTATAGCCGCTGAACCCTTTGTTTTCGTGGCAAGACCTGCGACAAGCCGGCTTGACATTTGGGCTGGTGTTTATTCCGGAATTGGACTATATGCGCCGCAGCTTCGCGCCCTGACGCGTCGCTTGCACTGGCCCCTGCTGGACGACATCCCGGCTGTGGGCGTCCCGTTTCCTCCAACAGATAAGGAAAAGCACGATGTCGATTACTGCCGACCGCAAGAAGGAATTGATGACCGAATTCGCAACCGCCAAGGGCGACACCGGATCTCCGGAAGTCCAGGTTGCCATTCTTTCCGAGCGCATCAAGAACCTGACCGAGCACTTCAAGGACCACAAGAAGGATAACCATTCCCGCCGTGGCCTGCTTGCTCTGGTCTCCCAGCGCCGCAGCCTGCTTGACTACCTCAAGCGCAAGGATGACGGGCGCTATCAGACGCTGATCGACAAGCTCGGTCTGCGTCGCTGACGAATTGACCGGCGGGTCTTCCTCGGAGGGCCCGCCGGTCGCGCATTGGCGCATCGGTCGATCCGGTGCGATAATGCCGGAGCGCGACGCGCTCTAGAAATTCGCATTCGCGCAGGGCGCGTTCCGGAAACAGTGGTTTCCGGCGTCATGCGCAAAGCCGGCCGATCGGTCGGCCAAACACGGTTCCGGACGCGCAGAGGGCCATTCGGAACCGCCCCATGGACGGTCATGGGGCAGGATTGCAGGATGCTCGCTTGGGCTTATGAGCCGGACCTACGAGCTTCCCGTTGTCTTGCCCGTGGCTGCCCGAAGGAAGCCAGGAAAGGGAGAACCCGTGACCGTTAGGACGGCGCGGCCCTTTCCGCATATGAAGGACAAGACATGTTCAATCAACACAAAGTGGAAATCGAATGGGGCGGCCGTCCGCTCATCCTGGAAACCGGCAAGATCGCACGCCAGGCTGACGGCGCGGTGCTCGCCACCTATGGCGAGACCGTCGTTCTCGCCACCGTCGTTTCGATGAAGGAGCCGAAGCCCGGCCTCGATTTCTTCCCGCTTACCGTCAACTACCAGGAAAAGACCTACGCCGCCGGCAAGATCCCGGGCGGCTACTTCAAGCGTGAGGGCCGCCCGAGCGAAAAGGAAACGCTGGTTTCCCGCCTGATCGACCGTCCGATCCGCCCGCTTTTCGCCGACGGCTACAAGAACGACACCCAGATCGTCGTCACCGTCGTCCAGCATGATCTCGAGAACGATCCCGATATCCTGTCGATCGTGGCCACCTCCGCTGCGCTCACGCTTTCCGGCGTGCCCTTCATGGGCCCGATCGGCGGTGCCCGCGTCGGTTACATCAACGGCGAATATGTGCTCAACCCGCATATCGACGAAATGCAGGAATCCAAGCTCGACCTCGTCGTTGCCGGCACCGGCGACGCCGTGCTGATGGTCGAATCCGAGGCCAAGGAACTCTCCGAGGAACTGATGCTCGGTGCCGTCGTGTTCGGCCACAAGAGCTTCCAGCCTGTGATCGACGCGATCATCAAGCTGGCCGAGGTCGCCGCCAAGGAGCCGCGCGACTTCTCCGCGCCGGATTACTCCGCGCTTGAAGCCGAGATGCTGAAGATCGTCGGCGACGAGCTTCGCGAGGCCTACAAGATCACCGACAAGCAGAAGCGCTATGCCGCCGTCGATGCAGTCAAGTCGAAGGTCAAGGCCGCGTTTGTGCCGGCCGAAGGCGAAGAGGCCAAATACACGTCCGAGCAGATCGGCTCGGTGTTCAAGGAACTCCAGGCCAAGGTCGTGCGCTGGAACATCCTCGACACCGGCTCGCGCATTGACGGCCGCGACTTGAAGACGGTCCGCAAGATCGTCTCCGAAGTCGGCGTCCTGGCGCGCACCCATGGTTCGGCGCTGTTCACCCGCGGCGAGACCCAGGCGCTGGTCGTTGCCACGCTCGGCACCGGCGAAGACGAGCAGTATGTCGATTCGCTGACCGGCATGTACAAGGAGAAGTTCCTCCTTCACTACAACTTCCCGCCCTATTCCGTCGGCGAGACCGGCCGCATGGGTTCGCCGGGCCGTCGCGAAATCGGCCACGGCAAGCTCGCCTGGCGCGCCATCCGCCCGATGCTGCCGAGCGCGGACCAGTTCCCCTACACGCTGCGCGTCGTTTCGGAGATCACCGAGTCCAACGGCTCGTCCTCGATGGCGACCGTCTGCGGCACCTCGCTGGCGTTGATGGATGCCGGCGTGCCGCTGGCAAAGCCGGTCGCCGGCATCGCCATGGGCCTGATCAAGGAAGGCGAGCGCTTCGCGGTGCTCTCCGACATCCTCGGTGACGAGGACCACCTCGGCGATATGGACTTCAAGGTCGCCGGCACCGCCAACGGCGTCACCTCGCTGCAGATGGACATCAAGATCGATGGCATCACCGAGGAGATCATGGGCATCGCGCTTGCCCAGGCCAAGGACGGCCGCCTGCATATCCTCGGCGAGATGGCGCATGCGCTGTCGGGCGCCCGCGCCGAGCTCGGCGAATTCGCGCCGCGCATCGAGGTCATGCATATCCCGACCGACAAGATCCGCGACGTCATCGGTTCCGGCGGCAAGGTGATCCGCGAGATCGTCGAGAAGACCGGCGCCAAGATCAACATCGAGGACGACGGCACGGTCAAGATCGCTTCGGCGAACGCCAAGGAGATCGAGGCGGCGAAGAAGTGGATCCACACCATCGTCGCCGAGCCGGAAGTCGGCGAGATCTACGAAGGCACCGTCGTCAAGACGGCCGACTTCGGGGCGTTCGTCAACTTCTTCGGCCCGCGCGACGGTCTCGTCCACATCTCGCAGCTCGCCAATGAGCGCGTCGCCAAGACCTCCGACGTCGTCAAGGAAGGCGACAAGGTTTGGGTCAAACTTATGGGCTTCGACGAGCGCGGCAAGGTCCGCCTGTCGATGAAGGTCGTCGACCAGGCGACCGGCAAGGAAATCGTCCAGGACAAGAAGAAGTCGGACGGCGAGGAAGACGCCGCCTGATCGGTTTGACCGAATAATCCAAGACGGGCGCGCCGCGAGGTCGCGCCCGTTTTGTTTCAGGGCAGTTCCAGGAAGCGGCAACCGTTTCCGTCCGGAATTGCGTCGGACAAAGGTCCTACGGAGCAGGTGAATGGCCGCGGAGCCGCTCAAGACGCTGTTCTACCCGTTCGAAGCCGAGGCGCTGCCTCTGCCGCGAAAGGATGCCCGCGTCCTGTTTCTCGGCGCCGAGCCCGGCTTCCGCTTGCCCGCCGGCTTCGAGGCGGCGCTGCATCTCGTGCAAGGCTTTCGGCCGCATTTTCGAACGCTGCAGGCGTCCGGCTACGCGGTCACGCCGCGCGCCGAGGATACCGGCTTCGACCTGGCGTTGGTGCTCGCGGGCCGTCATCGCGGCCAGAACGAGGAGCGCGTCGCCGAGGCGATAGAGCGCGTCCTGCCGGGTGGGCTGGTCGTCATTGCCGGTGGCAAGGAGGACGGCATCGACAGCCTGCGCAAGCGGATCAACGCCCTGGTGCCGCTCGAAGGCCATCTGCCGAAGCATCACGGCGTTGCCTTCTGGTTCAAGCGAGCCGCCGCGGAGACGGCCGCGACGCTGCGCGCCGGCAACCCCGATTTGATCATCGAAGGCGGTTTCAAGACCAGGCCTGGCATGTTCTCCTTCGATCGGATCGATGCCGGTTCGAAACTGCTGGCCGCGAGCCTGCCTGACGATCTCAAAGGCAACGTCGCTGATTTCTGCGCCGGCTGGGGTTATCTGGCGGCGGAAGTCCTGAGGCGTCCGCAAGGTCTCACCGCAGTCGATCTCTACGAAGCGGATTTTGAGGCCCTGGAAGCAGCCAGGTTGAACGTCCAGGGCGGCGCCATCGAGCCGCGTTTCTTCTGGACCGATCTGCTCACCGAGGCGGTCGAACGGCGCTACGACGCGATCGTCATGAATCCACCCTTCCACCGCGGCCGCGCGTCCGAGCCGGAGATCGGTGCCGGCATGATCCGCGCCGCGTCGAAGGCGTTGAGACCGGGCGGCCGCCTGTTCATGGTCGCCAACCGCCAGCTTCCTTACGAACAGGCGCTCTCGGCGGCCTTCGCCAGCCATGCCGAGATCGCCCGCGACGGCATGTTCAAGGTGTTTTCGGCGCGCCGCTGAAGCAATCAAGCAAAAGCGTGCAGCGGGTGGATTCGGCGCCTTCGCCGTAGCCTTGCATCCACAATTACGGCGGGAAAAATGCTTGTTCTATTGCAGGCTGACGATGCGGGCCGGCTCGTGCGTGCCGAAGGCGGAGCGCGCTTCGCCAAGCTCGACCTTGAGCGGCGCCGGCCGGCCGAACAGATAGCCCTGCACAACCTCGCAGCCGGCCGCTCGGAGCAGGGTGGCCTGGTTCTCGGTCTCTACGCCTTCGGCGATGATGCCCACGCCCAGCGCCCGTGACAGGCCAACAATGGTCGAAACGATTGCGCCGGAGCTGGAATCGGTGTCGATGCGGCTGACGAAGGAACGGTCGATCTTCAGCTTGCCGAAGGAGAAATCGATCAGGTAGCTCAAATTGGAATAGCCCGTTCCAAAATCGTCGACGGCCACGGAGATACCCATCTCGGCAAGCTGTTCCAGGATGGCTGCGGCGCGGTCGCGGTCCTGCATCATCGCCGTCTCGGTGACCTCGAGCTCCAGTCGCGAAGGCTTGATGCCGGTCGATTCCATCACCTCCCGCACGATGCCGATGAAATCCCTGGTCATGAACTGGACAGGCGAGATGTTGACGGCGACGAAGCATTCCTCCGGCAGGTACCGGGCGTCGCTGCAGGCCTTGCGCAGCACCCACTCGCCGATCGGATTGATCATGCCGGTTTCCTCGGCGATCGGAATGAATTCCATCGGCGGGATCATGCCGCGCTCCGGGTGCTTCCAGCGGATCAGCGCCTCATAACCGACGATACGGCCGCTCGGCAGGTCGAGCTGCGGCTGGTAGTGAAGGCTGAAGTCGCCGCGATCGAAGGCGGTCTTCAGCTCCGATTCGATCCATTGCCGATAGTCCGCAACGCGGCCCATATCGGCGTGGAAGACAGACCAGTTGCCGATGCCGCTGGCGCGCGCGTTCTGCAGCGCAAGGTTCGAGCGGCGCAGGATCAGGACCGGGTCGACGCCGTCCTTTGGCATCGCCACGATGCCGACCGACAGGCTGACCGACTGCAGATGCGTCTGCAGCTGATAGGGCTCCATCATCTCGTTGATGAGCTTCTCGATCAGCCGCTCGATCGAGCCCCTGATCTGGCGGTCCGGCAAAAGCACCGCGAATTCGCCGGCGCCGATACGGCCGATCACCGCGTCCTTCGGCATATTCTCCGTCAGCCTGCTGGTGAAGGCGCGGATCAGTTCGTCGCCCTGGCTGTAGCCGATGGCGTCGTTGATCTGCTTGAAACGGTCGATATCGATGTCGATCAGGAATACCGGCTCGCCGGTTCGGATCGTCCCGGAGGCGGCCTCGGCTATCTTGCCGACCATGGCCTGGCGCGACAAAAGGCCGGTCAGCTTGTCGAAATGGGTTTCTTTGAAGACATAAGCCGCGGATTCATCGACGCCGGCAAAGAACGAGAGTGCTGCTCCGCCGGCGGCAAGGGCGCAGAGCGCGGCAATGACGCCCGCCATCGTTTCGGCCGGCATGCCGGCCATGCCGTCGCCGAAGCCGAACCTCAGCCCCCACAGTCCAAGGATGAAACTGCCCATCCCCGAACTGGCGATGGTGATCAGCCGGAACAGCGGAGTCCGTTTGGGATTGCTGACTGCAGGCATGCATTGTCCCCAGATTGCGGGGCCTTATAGCGGATATCTCCTTAAAATGAGTTTCCGCCGATGAATCCAATTTTACTGGAACGCTACCATCGCCGCCGCAGACTATTCCCGCGCGCCGTCGTTCTGCTTCAATTCCTCCAGTGCCGGCATCGAAACGATGTGATAGCCGGAATCGACATAGTGGATTTCACCGGTGACGCCCGACGATAGATCGGAAAGCAGGTAAAGCGCCGAGCCGCCGACTTCGTCGATGGTCACGGTGCGCCGCAAAGGCGAATTTCGCTGCTGGTAGGAGAACATGTGGCGGGCATCGGACACGCCGGAGCCGGCCAGCGTCCGCACCGGCCCAGCCGAGATGCCGTTCACCCTGATGCCGCGCGGGCCGTAGTCGTTGGCCAGGTAGCGCACGCTGGCTTCCAGCCCGGCCTTGGCGACGCCCATGACGTTGTAGTTCGGCATCACCCTGACCGAGCCGGCATAGGTGAGCGTGATCATCGAGCCGCCATTGCCCATCAACGCGGCGGCGTTGCGGGCGATCTCAGTGAAGGAATAGCAGGAGATCACCATGGTGCGCACGAAGTTGTCGCGGCTGGTGTCGGCGTAAAGGCCCTTCAGCTCGTTCTTGTCGGAAAAGCCGATGGCGTGCACCACGAAATCCAGCCCGCCCCAGGCCTCGCCAAGGGTCTCGAAGGTCGCGCTGACCGAGGCGCTGTCCTCGACATCGCAAGGCACGATCAGCGAGGCTCCCACTTTCTCGGCAAGCGGCTTGACCCGCCGCCCGAAGGCGTCGCCCTGATAGGTGAAAGCGAGCTCGGCCCCATGTTCCGACAGCTTCTTGGCGATGCCCCAGGCAATCGAATGGTCGTTGGCAACACCCATGACAAGCCCGCGCTTGCCCTTCATCAACCCTTCCATGCCTGGCAATCCTTATGAAAAACGCTGGTCTTATGCGGAATAGCGCTGGAAAATCAGCGTTGCGTTGGTGCCGCCGAAACCGAAGGAGTTGGACAGGACGGTGTCGATCCTGGCGTCGTCGATACGCTTGCGCACGATCGGCATGCCCTCGAATTCCGGATCGAGCTCCTCGATATGGGCGCTCTCGCCGATGAAGCCGCCCTGCATCATCAGGATCGAATAGATCGATTCCTGCACGCCGGCCGCGCCCAGCGAATGGCCGGTGAGCGACTTGGTCGAGGTGATGTAAGGCATCTTGTCGCCGAACACCTCGCGGATGGCGCCCATTTCCTTGGAATCGCCAACCGGCGTCGAGGTGCCGTGGGTGTTGATGTAGTCGACCGGCGAAGACACCGTGGCAAGCGCCTGGCGCATGCAGCGGATCGCGCCTTCCCCCGAAGGTGCGACCATGTCGTAGCCGTCGGAAGTCGCGCCGTAGCCGACGACCTCGGCGTAGATCTTGGCGCCGCGCGCCTTGGCGTGCTCCAGTTCCTCCAGCACCAGCACGCCGGCGCCGCCGGCGATGACGAAACCGTCGCGGTTGACGTCATAGGCGCGCGAAGCGGCCGACGCATTGTCGTTGAACTTCGACGACATGGCGCCCATGGCGTCGAACAGGTCAGACATGGTCCAGTCGAGGTCCTCGTGACCGCCGGCGAACATCACATCCTGCTTGCCCCATTGGATGAGCTCATAGGCATTGCCTATGCAATGCGCGGAGGTCGAGCAGGCCGAAGAGATCGAATAGTTGACGCCGTGGATCTTGAACCATGTGGCCAAGGTGGCCGACGCCGTCGATGACATGGCTTTCGGCACGGCGAACGGGCCGATACGCTTGGGGCTGTTGTTCTTGATCGTGGTTTCGGCCGCTTCGACGATGGTGCGGGTCGAAGGCCCGCCGGAACCCATCACGATGCCGGTCCGCTCATTGGTGATGTCGCCTTCGCTTAAGCCGGCATCGGCGATCGCCTGGTCCATGGCGACGTGATTCCAGGCGGCGCCTTGGCTCAGGAAGCGCATGGCGCGGCGGTCGATCATCGGGGTGGGATCGAGCGTCGGCGCGCCCCAGACCTGGCAGCGGAAGCCGTGTTCGGCAAAGGAATTGGAAAAGCTGATGCCTGATTTGGCATCGTAAAGCGAGCTCTGCACCTCATTGGCATTGTTGCCGATCGACGACACAATGCCGAGCCCTGTCACTACGACCCGTCTCATTCGCAACTCCTTCCCGCGTACTGGGCGAAAGACCTAACCGGCTTCGCCCTTGATCATACGCAAACAAACTGACGTGGCATCCGTTAGCTACGCGGGCGCCGTGGCGGAAAACGGTCAGGCGGCCGGCTGCTTGGACAGGCCGACCTTCAGATCCGTAGCCGCATATATGGGTTCGCCATCCGCCTTGAGCCACCCATCGGCGATGCCGAGCACCAGGCGGCCGCGCATCACGCGCTTGAAGTCGATGCCGTATTCGACCTTCTTCACCGACGGCGTCACCATGCCCTTGAACTTCACCTCGCCGGTCGAAAGCGCCATGCCTTTGCCCGGTTCGCCCAGCCAGCCGAGATAGAAGCCGGTCAACTGCCACATGGCGTCGAGACCGAGGCAGCCCGGCATGATCGGGTTGCCGATGAAGTGGCAGGCGAAGAACCACAGGTCCGGCTTGATGTCGAACTCGGCGCGGATGAAGCCCTTGTCGAAAGCACCGCCGGTCTCGCTGATCTCGGTTATGCGGTCGAACATCAGCATCGGTGGGTAGGGCAGCTGGGCATTGCCTGGCCCGAACAGGTCGCCGCGGGCGCAGGCAAGCAGTTCCTCGTAATCGTAGCTGGACTTTTGACCCGCCATCAAATTTCTGTCCCCGTGTTCCTTCGCGGGCGGCAGGGCGCCCTTCTCGTTGGTTTCCTAACACACTCTGTTTGCGGCCGGAAACCGGCGTTTGCGCTTAACCCGTGCGCCTGCCCGGGTCAATGCGCGCTATTGATCGCATTCGGACTACAGAATATATGTCGGCTGATGTCCGGTTTTGGCTTTTGACGTCTTTTTGCCATTCTGGACCTGTTGATGGGCTGGGCAGCAAAGCTTCGACGCGAAGAGATGGATTCGGGCTACAGGAAGGAAAATGTCGCTGTGGACAAGCGGGTTCGCGAAGCCGGCCTGAGGCCGACGCGCCAGCGCATTGCGCTGGCCGACCTGCTTTTCGCCAAGGGCGACCGACACCTTTCGGCCGAGGAACTGCACGAAGAGGCGATCGCCGCCGGCGTGCCGGTTTCGCTGGCGACGGTCTATAACGCGCTCCACCAGTTCACCCAGGCCGGACTGCTGCGCATCCTGGCGGTCGAAGGCTCGAAAACCTATTTCGACACCAACACCTCCGACCATCATCACTTCTACGTCGAGGGCGAGAACCGGATTTTCGATATCGAGAGCGGACCGGTGACCGTCTCCAACCTGCCGGCGCCTCCGGAAGGCATGGAGATCGCCAATGTCGACATCGTCGTGAGGCTTCGCCCGAAGCGCGGCAACTGATCCGTGGTGATGCGGCCCGTCGATCTGATTGTCCGGTTTGAATGGGTCACCGTCGCCGCGTTGGCTATCGTTTGCTATGCAATCTCCGGCTTTTCCTGGTGGCTGTTTGCGCTGCTCATCCTCGCGCCGGACCTGTCTATGCTGGGCTACCTCGCCGGGCCAAGCGTCGGCGCCGTCACCTACAACGCCTTGCATATCCTGATTGCCCCGCTCGTGCTTCTGCTTGCGGGCGCGTTGCTCGCCGGCCCGATCACCACCGCCGTGGCGCTGATCTGGATCGCGCACATCGCCATCGACCGTGCCCTCGGCTACGGCCTCAAGCTGCCCACCGGTTTCCAGGATACGCATCTCGGCCGCATCGGCCGCGACCGCAACAGCAAGGCCAGCGAACTCAGTTCTTGACCTTCTCGCCGGGATAGGCGCCCCACACCTGCGACTGGGCCATCCAACCGGTATGGCCGTCGAAGGTCATCTCGCACCATTGGCCGTCGCATTTCTTGATCGAGCCGATCACACCCGGCTCGATGATGGCGACGACACCCGCATCCTTGTCGGGCTCATCGAGCAGGTTGATTCGCCCGCCCTTGCCGCGCTGCCACGGCGCGACGATCGCGGTGCGTCGGCCGGAGAGCAGCGACTGGTTGATCCAGCCTTCCGAGCCGTCGGCATCGCGCACGCGGCGCCATGTGTCGAATTCCTGGATGACTTCCATCGGCAGGCCGGCCTTCAGATACATCCAGTTGACGGAATAATTGGCGCCGGGGCCGACGCGCGCGTTGACCCGGGCCGGCTTGAGGCTGACGAAACGCGGCAGCGGCAGCCCGCTCGGGCCAAGCGTTATGGTTTGCGCTGGCGCGGCCGCGCTTTGCGCGAATGCCTGCGGCGCGCAAAGCAGGGCGCCAAGAATGGCTGCGCTGAAGGCCAGGCGAAGCGACGCGAAACCAGACACTTTCGTTCCTTTCGGCGCCGGTCCGTGCGGATGAGCGCCCCTTTTTCTTTGTCTTCGGCGGCACCGCTTGTTACAGGAGTGGGCTGATGCCGCGACTGGCTGCAAGTTTCGCCGGTCTTGGTTAAAGAGGTCTCAACGAGATCGGTTTCGAGAGCATGATCCCGAAAAGTGGGTACCGGTTTTCGGAAGAGATCTTGCTGCAACAAAGAGTAGGATCAGGATGACGATTCGACGAAACGTCATCCTGATCGAAGAAGCTTCGGGGATAAAATGGCAGGCAAAAAACGGCCCCTCGTCGTCATCACTCGCAAGCTGCCCGATCCGGTCGAAACGCGCATGCGCGAGCTGTTCGACGCGAGGCTGAATGTCGAGGACCGGCCGATGACGCAGCCGGAGCTGGTCGCGGCGGTCAAGGAAGCCGATGTGCTGGTCCCCACCATCACCGACCATATCGATGCCGCGCTGATCGCCCAGGCCGGCGAGAACCTCAAGCTGATCGCGAATTTCGGCAACGGCGTCGACAAGATCGACGTCGCGGCGGCCGCCAAGAAGGGCATCACCGTCACCAACACGCCGAATGTGCTCACCGAAGACACCGCCGACATGACCATGGCGCTGATGCTCGCCGTGCCGCGCAGGCTGGCCGAAGGCGCCAATGTGCTGACGGGTGACAAGAAATGGGCCGGCTGGTCGCCGACCTGGATGCTCGGCCGACGCATCTGGGGCAAACGTCTCGGCATCGTCGGCATGGGCCGCATCGGCACGGCGGTCGCCAGGCGGGCCAAGGCCTTCGGCCTCTCGATCCACTATCACAACCGGCACCGCGTGCTGCCGGCGGTCGAGGAGGAACTGGAGGCGACCTACTGGGAAAGCCTCGACCAGATGCTGGCCCGCATGGACATCATCTCGGTCAACTGCCCGTCGACGCCGGCGACGTTCCACCTTTTGTCCGGCCGTCGGCTCGCGCTGATGCAGCCTTCGGCCTACCTCGTCAACACCGCGCGCGGCGATATCATCGACGAGGAATCGCTGATCAAGCTCATCCACGACGGCAAGATCGCCGGCGCCGGCCTCGACGTCTACGAGCATGAGCCGGCGCTGAACAGCAAGCTGTTGAAGCTCGCCGCCAAGGGCAAGGTGGTGCTGTTGCCGCATATGGGATCGGCCACGCTCGAGGGCCGCATCGACATGGGCGAGAAGGTGATCATCAACATCCGCGCCTTCTTCGACGGCCACCGTCCGCCTGATCGTGTCCTGCCGCTCAGGACCTGAAAAAGGTTAGACGGCGGCGGTCACTGCGCCGTCCGAAGCGACCGTGACGGCGGCTCCGCGGTAGCTGTCGAACGCGCCGCGTTCGAGCCTCACCGCCATCGGCGTTTCCCAACCCATTTCCCGCGCTACGATCAGGCCGAGCAGCAGGATGGCGTCCGGCTCGTGCAGCACTAGGGCGGCCGGCGCGCGGCCGTTGTGGACGAGCTCCATCAGCACCGCCGAAGCGGATGACGAGCCGATCGTGCCCGGCAGGAACAGAACCCGGCCGGCGATGACTTCGCCATGCTGCGGGTGGCGAACGTCGGCGATACGCCCGGTGCTGGGGTCGACGCCGCCCCAGAAGCTGATCGGCGCCGTCAGCACCAGCGCGTCGCCTTCGCCCGCCTTGCCCGGCACCAGGATTTCGGCCCTCGCGCTCATGCCGCGATATCCGTGAAGACCGGCTTGCCGAGGACCGCGCTTTCGACGCAGTCGGCGAGCGAGGCGTAGAGCACCGCATAGCCGGTGTTGCCCGGCGCGTAATGCGCGAACTTGCCCGAATTGGTCATCAAAACGCCGCCCGCAAGGTACGGCATGATCGGCGTCACCACCACGCAGGTGTCGGCGACGATGACGACGCCGCTGGCTTCGAGCCGCTTCCGCCGGCCGTCCTGCTCCAGCAGGGCAAGCGCGTGGCGGCCGGTGCAGGCGTAGATCGGCACCGCGAGCCGCCGTCCGGCGATCAGCCGCTCCAGGCTGTCGAACTCGGCGTGCGACAGATGCGGGCTGCCGATCGCCACCGCATCGATGGTCTTGGTCGCGGCCGTTGTCGACAGGCCCGCGCGCGCCGTCGCCACCATGTCGGGCGTCACGCGGATCACCGCTTCCGGCTCAGGCCCGGCCAGAATGGCTTCGACGTCGGGAGCCTCGGGCGTCACGCCGGCAATGTGGAACAGGCCGACCGCGCCGGACGATGCGGCCGCCGCGCCGAATGCTTTCAGCGCGTCTTCGCCGGGATGATCCGTCACGCCTCTGACGACGGCGATCGCGTTGCCCACCTCGCGGCCATAGAGGCTGCCCAGCACCGGCCATGCGATCTCCGAGGCGAGGAAGGACGGCGACAGGCCCGAGACATCGAAAATGAGCCGCGCGCGGCGGTTCTCCGTCCGATGCAGGCCGTAGTCAGGCGCTCTGGCAGTGATGGCGCAGGCAATGTCCAGGAAATCGCCATAGCGGTTGGTGCGCGCGCCCAGCACCGAATTGCAGAAGACGACCGCGTTGGACTCCCCCCAGGCGACGTCGCTGCCGAGCGCGGGCCTGTGTCCGGCCTGGTAGGGGGCGCAGGTCCAGCTCTGCTCGCAGCCCAGCTTGCGATAGGCCTCCATCATCCGCCGCGCCATGCCACGCTGCGGCTCCTCCAGACGAATGCGCGAGCAACCCATCAGGTCGAGCGCCCCGACATTGAGCGTCGAGCGCACCGCGACCTTGGCACCGCCTTCGACCAGCCGCTCGGCAAACAACGTGCCGGAATCGCCGTGGTAAAGCGCGCCGTCGATATGGGTGGAGGCGATCGGGATCAGTCGCGGCGCGCCGAGCAGCCGGGCGCTTTCGGCAACGATGCGCATCGCCATGCCCGCGCCGTCCCGTCCGGCGGCGATCGCCTGTTCTTCCGGGCTGAGGACCAGGCTCAAGACAGCACCTTGCGCATGGTGATGGAGGTCGGCCTGTCATAGCCCGCATGCGACGTGCGCTCGGTCTCGCGGAAGCCGAGCCGGGCGAAGGCTGCATGGTTTGCGGTCAGTTCGATACGGGTCTGAAGCTCGATCGCGTCCATGCCGCGCTCGCGGGCAAGATCCTCCACCGCCCGCATCAGCCGGGTCCCGATGCCTTGGCCCTGCAGCCGTGGCTCGACCGCGAGCTTGCCGACATAGAAATCCCGCGACCGTTCCAGAGCGAAGACGCAGCCGACGATGCGGCCGTTCTCGACGGCCAGAACCCCCGTCTCCCGCTTCGCCTTCCCGGCAAGCGCCTCCGCGGTTAAAAGATGCGCCGATGATGGCGGGTCGATCACCCCGTCCATATAGGCGAAGGCGCGCCGGATCAGCGCGAGCAATTCGCCCCATTGGTCGAAATCTGCGGCAAGGCCGGCTATGGAGATGCCGATGCTCTGGTCCATGCGCTCAGACGGCCTTGTAGCGGATGGTGTCGAAGCGGGCCGTGAGCCCGTCATAGAGCAGCAGCCGGCCGATCAGCGGTTCGCCTATGCCGGCGATCAGCTTGATCGCTTCCATCGCCTCCAGCGCGCCGATGACGCCCGTCAGCGCGCCGACGATGCCGGCGACGGCGCAGGACGGCACCAGCCCTTCGGGCGGGGCTTCCGGAAACAGATCGCGATAGCTCGGATTGCGCTTGCCGTCGGCGCCAGCCTCGAACGGCTTCAGCACCGTCACCGAGCCGTCGAAGCGCCCGACGGCCGCCGTGACGAGGGGTTTCTTCTCGCCCGCGCAGGCATCGGCGACCGCATAGCGCGTTTCGAAATTGTCGGAGCCGTCGACGACGATATCGTAGCAGGCGACGAGGGCAGGGGCATTCTCCTCCGTCAACCTCAGGCGATGCGATTCCACCGTGACATTGGGGTTGATGCGCATGATCGCTTCCCGCGCGCTGTCGGTCTTAGCCATGCCGACCCTGTCGCTGCCATGGATCACCTGCCGTTGCAGGTTGGACAAGGAGACGGTGTCGTCATCGACGATGCCGAGTGTGCCGACGCCGGCGGCGGCAAGATATTCGAGCACCGGCGCGCCGAGCCCGCCGGCGCCGATCACCAGCACCCGTGCCCGTTTCAGCTTCTGCTGGCCCGGCCCGCCGATCTCCGGCAGCACAATGTGGCGGGCATAGCGTTCGAGCTCTTCGTCGGTCAGCGCGGCGTCGGTCATGGCTGGACCATATCGCCGTGGCGAGGCCTTGTCAGTAAGCGCAAGGCGCGGCCTTGTCGCGTATACGCAAGTGCAGAACTCGCTTCAAAAGGTCAGCCGGTCGGCTCAACGTTGCCGTGGTCGACGGTCAGGAACTGCGCCCGGCCGGCAAGGCTGGAGAATAAGGCGGCATCCGTGCCGGTCATGAAGGCCTGGCAGTTCAATTCCTCCAGGATGGAGAACAGCGCCGCGCGCCGGCCCGCGTCGAGATGCGCGGCGATCTCGTCCAGCAGAAGGATCGGCGTCAGTCCCGACATCTCGCCGGTCAACCTGGCATGCGACAGCACGATGCCGACCAGCAGCGCCTTCTGCTCGCCGGTCGAACAAAGCTCGGCCGGCATCGACTTCGGCCGGTGCCGCACCACGAGATCGGAACGATGCGGACCGTCCAGCGTGCGGCCGGCGGCGCGGTCGCGCTCGCGACCACTGGCAAGCAGACGGCGGAAGCGCTCCTCGACATCGACGGCCGGCGCGACGGCGATCTCGCTCTCCAGATCGCCGGCAAGGCTGATGTCAGCCTGCGGAAACGGTCCGCTGCCTGGCAATCTGTCGATCATGGCGGCAAGCAGCCTTACCAGCTCGGCCCGCGCCGCGGCGATCGCCACCCCGGTCTCGGCCATCTGCGTCTCGATCGCGTCGAACCAGGCGCGGTCGCGGGAGCCTTCGGTAAGCAATCTGTTACGGCCGCGCATGGCTTTCTCATAGTCGAGCGCGCGCTGGCCATGCCCGGGGTCGATCGCCAGCACAAGCCGGTCGAGGAAGCGGCGGCGGTCGGCCGCCGGCCCTGGAAACAGCCCGTCCATCGCCGGCGTAAGCCACACGACCCGCAGCCATTCCAGCATATCCTCGGCCGATCGCGCCGGCGCGCCGTTGATCCGCACCTTCCTGCCGCCTTCGCCGGCGGCGTCTCCGCCGGAAATTCCGGTGCCGATTTCGACCTGGCCTTCCGGCCCCTCAATGCGCGCATGCAAGGCGAAGCCGCCGTCGCCGCCTTCGCGCGCCACATCGCCATAGGGCGCGCGGCGCAGGCCGCGGCCCGGCGTCAGCAACGAGACCGCTTCCAGGAGATTGGTCTTGCCGGCGCCATTGTCGCCCGACAGCACCACCGCGCCGGGCGCGAGCTCGAGCGACAGCGTCGCGTAATTGCGGAAATTCGTAAGTACAAGCTTACTTACATAGCTTTGCTGCCGAAGCTGTTTCGCATCCGAATTCACGGCGACACATCAGGTCCGTCAGAGCAATTCCAGGAAAAGTGCACAGCGGTTTTCCGTCCGGAATTGCGAAAGACAAAAGCGCAATTCCGGGAAAAGTGCACAGCGGTTTTCCGTCCGGAATTGCGTCAAGAGACTGAGCCTAGACCCGCATCGGCATCAGCACGTAGAGCGCGGTCTCGTCGGCCATGTCGTGGATCAGCGTCGGCGAGCCGGCATCGGCCAGCATGAATTTCGCCTCCGTGCCGGTGAGCTGGGCCGCGACGTCGAGCAGATATTTGGCGTTGAAGCCGATCTCGATCGGGTCCGACGAGTAGTCGGCCGCCAGTTCCTCGGTGGCGCTGCCCGAATCCGGATTGTTGACCGCGAGCGTCACTTGGCCGTCATTGATCGAAAGCTTCACCGCCCGGCCGCGTTCGGAGGAAATGGTCGAAACGCGGTCTACTGCCGCAGCGAAGCTCTGCCGGTCGATGATCAGCTTCTTGTCGTTGCCGGTCGGAATGACGCGCTGATAGTCGGGGAAGGTGCCGTCGATCAGCTTCGAGGTCAAAACGACGCTGCCGATGGTGAAGCGGATCTTGGTGTCCGACAGCTCCGTGGTCACCGCCACGTCGGGATCGTCGACCAGCTTCTGCAACTCGCTCACCGTCTTGCGCGGAATGATGATGCCGGGCATGCCTTCGGAGCCTGCCGGCGCGTCGATCTCGGCCCGCGCCAGGCGATGCCCGTCGGTCGCCACCGAGCGCAGCTTCAATTTGCCGCCAACCTCATGCGTGTGCAGGAAGATGCCGTTGAGATAATAGCGCGTCTCTTCGGTGGAGATGGCGAATTGCGTCTTGTCGATCAGCCCTTTGAGCGCCGCCGATTCCAGCCGGAAGATATGCGAGAACGAACCGGCAGAAAGCTCCGGGAAGTCGGATTGCGGCAGGCACTGCAGGCGGAAGCTCGAACGGCCGGAGGTGACGGTCATCGCATTGCCGTCCTCGTCCGTCTTCAGCATCACCTCCGCGCCGTCGGAAAGCTTGCGCACGATGTCGTAGAGCAGATGCGCCGGCACCGTCGTCGCGCCGCCGCGCTCGACCTTGGCGGGCGTCGCCTCCGTCACTTCAAGATCGAGGTCGGTCGCCTTCATCTCGAGGCTGGCGCCTTCGGCGCTGAGCAGCACATTGGACAGGATCGGTATGGTGTTGCGACGCTCGACCACGCGGTGGACGTGGTTGAGGGACTTCAAGAGATTTGACCGTTCCAGGATAACACGCATGACGAAACAGGCTCGCTTCAATGAATGAACAGGTCACCGGCAGGCGGCATCCCGTGAAAGCTCTGAAAGGCTTTCAGAATCTGTGTAAGCTGACAGTAAAAAGCCTGCAAACGCAAGCCCGCGGCACCGGTTCCGGCCGGCGGCGCGGGCTTTCTGGGGATAAAGCCGGCGAAGCGTGCCGCCGGCTATTTCTGCGCCCCTTCAGGCCTGGTCGTTGATCAGCCTTCTGAGCAGTTCGAGTTCCTGCGCAAGCGTATTGTCCCCGCCTGAAAGGTCCTCGATCTTGCGCACGGCATGCAGCACGGTCGTGTGGTCGCGGCCGCCGAACCGCCGCCCGATCTCCGGCAATGAGCGCGGTGTCATCACTTTCGACAGATACATCGCCACTTGCCGCGGCTTGACGATTGTGCGCGTGCGCCGATTGGACAGAAGCTCGGTCTTCGACACGTTGTAGTGGCGCGCCACGATGCGCTGGATGTCCTCGATGCGCACCCGCTTCGGCTCGCCGGAGCGGTAGATGTGGCCGAGGATCTCGTCGATGCGGTCGATAGTGATCTGCGGCTCGAAGGACTGGCGGAACAGAAGCTGGTTGAAGGCGCCTTCGAGCTCGCGCCCGCTGCCGGTCACCGTGCGCGCGACATGCTCCAGGATCTCGTCCGATATGTCGAGCGAGGTGTCGTCGGTCTTGGTGCTGGCGCGGCGCAGTTTCAGCATGCCGAGCCGCATGGCGAAATCCGGCGCCGACATTTCCAGCGCCACGCCGCCATTGAGGCGCGAACGCACGCGCGGCTCCAGTGATTCCAATTCCGAGGGCGGCCGGTCGGCCGCGACCACCACCTGCTTGGCGCTGTCGAGCAGCATGTTGATGAGGTGGCAGAATTCGTGCTGGATCGACTTGCCCTGCAAGAACTGCATGTCGTCGATGATCAAGAGATCGATATCGCGCAGCTGCTCCTTCAGCGTCAGCGCGTTGTTGTCGCGGATCGCGGTGGCGAAGCGCCACATGAAATATTCCGCCGTCAGGTAGACGACGCGCGACTTCGGGTTTTGCCGCAGCGATTCCGCGGCGATCGCTTGCAGGAGGTGCGTCTTGCCGAGCCCGACGGTCGCATGCAGGAAAAGCGGGTTGAAACGTACCGCGCTCGACTGCGATTCCGCCACCGCCCTGGCCGCGGCGAAGGCCACCCTGTTCGACGGCCCCTCGATGAAGGAGGAGAACGTGTAACGCGGGTCAAGCGGCGACCCCAGCACATTGTGGCGGAACTCCGGTTCCGCTGACACGCCCTGGCGAGGCGCCGGCGCCCGTTGCTCCACACGCCCGGCGCTCGCGGTGCCGTTGGCAAGCGCGGTATGCGTCTGCTTGGTCATCTTGCGCGCCGGGGCGATCTCGGGCTCGACAGGATTGCGCCCCTGGCGCGTCGCGGTGCGCACGACGATCTCGATCTTGAGGACGCCCGCATCCTCATGCCGCCACAGCTCCGCGATAAGCTCGAGATAATGGCCGTTGATCCAGGACCGCAGGAAGGCTGTAGGCACGGAGATGCGAACAACGCCGCGCGAAGCCTCGGCGACCTTCATGCGACCGAACCAGCTCGAATAGACCTCGGCTCCAAGACGCGCCTTCAGCTGGGCCTTGACCCGTTCGAACTTCTGTTCCGCGTCGCTGGATACCGCCACGTCGCCCCCTCCGACAAAAGTTGCTGGAAATGGGAGCTCGCCCGCTATCTCCCTGTCAATGCCGCTCTGCATGATCAAAGTCCCTTTGTCTTCTCGTACCCTTTTCCGCCGGGGATGCG
>NZ_VFWS01000099.1:0-19718 GCF_006443065.1 Mesorhizobium sp. B1-1-5
GATCGCGATGGGCGTTTCGGCCAATCTCCAACGCATGCCACCTGCCAACGCAAACAGAGCCGACCGGTCAAAATCCCCCGTGCAGTGCCACTAGTTCCCCGGCCTTGGCCTTGGCAACGGAATGCCGATCTTTGGCGTCGGCGCGAAAGCGCTTGCCGCCGCCGGGATCGCGGCGTTGCCGCTGGAGATCGCTTCCGCCGGCTCGGTCGGCTGCGGTTCGGCCACGGCGACCGCGGCGGCGGCGCCGCCATGATAGGTCACCGCTTCCAGCGAGGGCGCGTCCGGCGCATTGACCACGTCCTGGCATTTGCTTGGGCAGGTTGGCCATCGTCATCAGGTCGCGCGCCTTGGGCGCATCCGGATTCTTGTTCGGCCGCCACGGCTCCTCGGTGAACCACCAGGCCAGCGGCTTGCCGCAGCCATCGTCGTCCGGCGTCGTCTCTTGCCCCCTGCAGAAGGGAGAGCCCGGCTGGCAGCCGATGCGCATATGGAAATGATAGTCATGGCCCCAGAACGGCCGGATCTTGCGCAGCCAGGAGCGGTCCCCGGCGACGGTGTCGCAGAGTTTCTTCTTGATGCCGGGATTGACCAGGATGCGCTCGACCTCAGGATAGCTCGCCGCGCGCTTCAAAAGCCGCGTATGCGCCGGCGTCCACAGCGCGTCCTTAACCAGATGCGTTTTTTCGTCGACCATCAGCGTCGCGCTCATGGTCTCGCGCTGCGCGATGGTCAGCGGCCGCTTCGGCATCGGCGTCAGCCAGATATCAGCGTCGAGCCCGATCTGGTGCGAGGCGTGGCCGGTCATCATCGGTCCGCCGCGCGGCTGCGAGACATCGCCGACCAGAAGCCCCGGCCAGCCATCCGCCTGGGCATCGCGCGCTAGCTTCTCGATCAGCGCGATCATCGCCGGATGGCCCCAGCGCCGGTTGCGCGACGGGCGCATCACTTCCCAGGTCGGGCCGTCCATCGGCAGCGCGACGCCGCCGGTGAAGCAGCCTTTCGAGTAGAAGCCGAAGGATTGCGCGGGCGCCACGGCCGGCAGTTTTCGGGCGCCGAACAACTCCTTGGCGCGGGGTTCGGCCGAAATGGCGACAGCCGCCAGCGCGGCCAGGGCCACCAGCGCCAGGGCGGCGGTCAGGAACGGCTTGCGGTCAGGAAGCGATCGCAAATTCATCAGGCTGGGTCCCTCTCCAGTCTATCCGTTTGCCGCGCGTCAAGCGACCCGATCAGGAACGAATCATACCACGCCGCGCGTCCCGCATCGATCAATGGTTGGAAGGTGATGTGGTCGAAAACCGCTCCGCGGTTCAGCATCATCCTCGCATCGGGCTGCGCGGCTCTCCGTCCCGCCAGTTGCCCTCGGCCCACATCCGCTCCAGCGCCACCCGGTAGTTGGGAAACCGGAAGCGGTAGCCGGCCGCTTTGATCGCCTGATTCGCGACGCGCTTGTTCTCGCCATAGAAAGACCGCGCCATGGGCGAAAGTTGGGCGGTCCCGAAGGGAATTTCGGGCGGCGGCTCGACCCCCATCAGCCCAGCGGCGTAAGCCACGACGTCCTGCGGCGGCGCCGGCTCGTCATCGGTGACGTTGAAAATGCAGCCGAGATTCTTGTCGGCCAGAAGCCAGAGCGCCCCAGCGATGTCGTCGCAATGGATGCGGTTGAACACCTGTCCCGGCTTGACCAGCCGCCTTGCGGTGCCGTCTTCGAGATTGGCCAGCGCGTTGCGGCCCGGCCCGTAGATCCCGGAAAGCCGCAGGATCGCCACCGGTTTTTCGATCTCCCGGCCAAGCTTCAGCCATTCCTGTTCGGCAGCCACCCGCATCGTCGAGCGCTTCGACACCGGGCGGCACGCGCTGGTCTCGTTCACCCAGGCGCCGCCATGGTCGCCATAGACGCCGACGGTCGAGAGATAGCCGATCCACTCCAGCGCCGGCATCTTTGCCCGGATCGTTTCGCCGGCGGCGTTGAGCACCGGGTCGCCGGCCTCGTCGGGGGCGATCGAGACGATGAGATGTGTGGTCCTTGCAAGCGCTTCGCTGAGCTCGGGCGACAGCACGCCGTCGAATTGCAGCGGCTCGATGCCGGCCGATCGCAGCGCCTCGAACTTTTCCGGCGTCCGGGTCGTGCCGGAGATCGGCGCGTGTTGCGCGTTGGCCCGCGCGAAAGCCTTGCCGGAATAGCCGGCGCCGAAGATGAAGAAGCGTCTTTCGCTCATCGATGAACCCCCATCAATCGGCCTTCGCCGGATGTGCCTGCGCCGCCAGCCATTCCTCGCGGACCATTGCATCCGTCTCGGTTTTCGATGCGGTTGCGGCAAGCTCGCCAAATTCGCGATCGGAGAGCAGTCGCGACAGGGCCCAGATTGCCGCACCCCGCACCAGCGGCGAGGCGTCGCCCAGCAGGCGACGCACAATGGGCGTTAGCGAAGCGTCGTCCGAATTGCCGGCGGCAATCAGCACATTGCGGACAAAGCGGTCGCGGCCGATGCGCTTGATCGGCGAGCCCGAGAAGAAAGCGCGGAACGCCGCGTCGTCGAGCGCGAGCAGCTCCGAAAGCGACGGCTCGCGCAGATCGGCGCGCGCGGCCAGCTTCGCCTCCGAAGCCGCGCTGGCGAACTTGTTCCATGGACAGGCGGCCAGGCAATCGTCGCAGCCATAGATGCGGTTGCCGATCTTGTCGCGGAACTCGCGCGGGATCGGACCCTTGTTCTCGATGGTGAGATAAGAAATGCAGCGCCGCGCATCGAGCCGGTAGGGCGCCGGGAAAGCATCGGTCGGGCAGACGTCGAGACAGGCGCGGCAGGAGCCGCAATGGTCGATCTCTGCCCGATCGGGCTCCAGCTCGGCCGTGGTGAAGATCGTGCCGAGGAACAGCCACGAGCCATGCGCGCGGCTGACCAGGTTGGTGTGCTTGCCTTGCCAGCCGAGCCCCGCCGCTTCGGCAAGAGGCTTTTCCATCACCGGTGCTGTATCGACAAACACCTTCACGTCGCCGCCGGCCTTCGCCACAATCTTGCCGGCGATCTCCTTCAGCCGGCCTTTCATCACATCGTGATAGTCGCGGTTTTGCGCATAGACCGAGATCGCGCCGCGGTCGCGCTTTTCGAGGATGGCGCGCGGATCATGGTCCGGGCCGTAATTCATGGCGAGAACGATGATCGAGCGCACCTCCGGCCATAGCGTGGAGGGTTCGGCGCGCCGCTGAACCGTCTCGGCGATCCACTCCATCGAGCCGTGAAAGCCGTCGGAGACGAATTCGGCCAACCGGGCGGGCGCCAGCGGGATCGCGTCGGGCCGGGTCACTGCGACTGCCTCGAAGCCGGCGCGGCGCGCCTCCGCCTCGATCAGCGCGCGTAAGGTTTCAGAAGTCGAGGTCCGCATAATGCGATACCGGCGACAGGCCGCGCACCCGGTCGGAGAGCAGCGGCCGGAACGACGGCCGTGATTTCACCCGCGTGTACCATTCACGCGCGGCGCCATGCTCGCGCCAGTCGATCTCGCCGAGATAATCGAGCACCGACAGCGTCGCGGCCGCCGCGAGATCGGCATAGGTCACCTTGTTGCCGGCCAGCCAATGGCGCGTGCCGGCCAGCCAGTTGGTGTATTTCATGTGCTGGCGGATGTTGGCGCGCGCGGCACGGATGGCGGCCGAGTCCGGCGAGCCGCCGCCGGCGGTTTCCGGCATGACCGGCTTCAGCACGCGCTCCCGCACCAGATGCCGCGTCACTTCGCTTTCGGCCTTCGCCAGATACCAGTCGGTCAGCCGGCGGATCTCGGCGCGCTGCATCGGATCCTCGGCGAACAGCCGCCTGTCGCGCTTCAAGACGCCGCGCGTCTCGTCGAGATATTCGGCGATCACCATGGCGCCGACGATCGGCACGTCGCCTTCGGCAAGCAGGATCGGCAGCGTGCCGGCCGGGTTCAGCGCCAGAAACTCCTTGCGCCGCGTCCACGGCTTTTCCTCGATCAGCGCCAACTCCTCGCCATACTCGCCGAAGGCGAGGCGCACGAAGCGGCAGGTGGCGAACATGGGATGGTGGAAAAGCGTCAGCATGGTTCCGCGATGATAGGGCGCACTGGCGAATCGCTGAAGGCGCCGGTAAGTCTTGGCCGCCCGATTCCCGGGGCTGTCATGGTGTTGCGACCTATAGGGGCACTTCCGCCCCATGACAAGCAAACCCTTCCTCCCCCTCGGAGCATGATGTCGTCCGAAAACCGCTTCACACTTTTCGGCATCATGCTCTAGCCGCCATTCGAACCAAGAGGTTGCCATGGAAAGCCAGACCATCGTCGAAGCGCTGCTGCTTGGGCTGCTGGAGGGCCTGACCGAGTTCATCCCGGTGTCCTCGACCGGCCATATCCTGCTTGCCGGCCATTTCCTCGGTTTCCATTCCACCGGCAAGGCCTTCGAGATCCTGATCCAGCTCGGCGCGATCCTGGCGATCCTCAGCGTCTATTTCAGCAAGCTCTGGCAGATGCTGATCAAGCTGCCCAGCGATCCGAAGACCCGGCATTTCGTCGTCGGCATCCTGATTGCCTTCCTGCCGGCCGCCGTCATCGGCGCGCTGGCGCATGATTTCATCAAGACCATATTGTTCGAATCGCCCCGGCTGATCTGCATCATGCTGATCATCGGCGGCGTGGTGCTGCTCATCGTCGACCGCATCAACCTCAAGCCGGTCCACCACGATGTCGAGGACTTCCCGTTGAGCGTCTATCTCAAGATCGGCCTGTTCCAGTGCCTGTCGCTGATCCCCGGCACCTCGCGCTCCGGCTCGACCATCGTCGGCGCGCTGCTGATGGGCGTCGACAAGCGCGCGGCGGCCGAATTCTCCTTTTTCCTCGCCATGCCGACCATGGTCGGCGCCTTCGCCTTCGATCTTTTCAAGAACCGCAATGTGCTGACCTCGGCCGATTTGCCGATCATCGCCGTCGGCTTCATTGCCGCCTTCGTCACCGCGCTCATCGTGGTGCGCTTCCTGCTCGATTACGTCTCGCGCAACGGTTATTCGCTGTTCGGCTGGTGGCGGCTTGCGGTGGGCGGGCTCGGGCTGGTGGCGTTGATGGTCTGGGGGTGAGCGGCTGGGCCGCTTAACGCCGCGATCCTTCGCGCCCCCCTCTGTCCTGCCGGACATCTCCCCCACGAGGGGGGAGATTGGCCATTTCTCCGCTGGCGCTTTTCCTGCGGCAATGGCGATTGGCGAAAGCGGTGGCGGCATCTGATCTCCCCCCTCGTGGGGGAGATGTCCGGCAGGACAGAGGGGGGCGCTGTCCCGCCGACTTTCGTGATCTGTCAATCCCTCAATACGGGCTCGCCACGTCCCCCGTCTCGACATAAACCGCCTTCAGCTGCGAATAATGCGCTAGCGCCGCAAGCGAATTCTCGCGGCCGATGCCGGACTGCTTGACGCCGCCGAAGGGCATTTCCACAGGCGTCAGATTGTAGGCGTTGATCCAGCAGGTGCCGGCCTGCAATTCGGCGATGACGCGATGCGCGCGCGGCAGGTCACGCGTGAACACGCCCGCCGCCAGCCCGAATTCGGTGTCGTTGGCGCGCTCGATCACCTCGTCCTCGCTGTCGAATTTGAGCACGCTCATCACCGGTCCGAAAATCTCCTCGCGCGCAATCCGCATGCTGTCGGCGACATTGGTGAACACCGTCGGCTCGACGAAAAAACCGCCTTCGAAACCCTGCAGCGACGGTAAATTGCCGCCGCAGGCTAGGCTGGCGCCATCCTGCTTGCCGGCTTCGATATAGGAAACGACCTTGTCCTGCTGCGCCTTGTTGACCAGCGGACCCATCTGCGTTTCCGGATCGAGCGGATCGCCGATGCGGATCTTCTTGGTGCGCTCGACAAGCCGCTCGACGAAGCGGTCGTGCATGCCCTTCTGCACGAAGACACGCGTGCCGTTCGAGCAGATCTGGCCGGTGGAATAAAAGTTGCCGAGCATGGCGCCGCCGACGGCGTTCTCCAGATCGGCGTCGTCGAAGACGATCAGGGGCGACTTGCCGCCGAGCTCCATCGTCGCGTGCTTCATCTTCGAGCCGGCAAGCGACAGCACCTTGCGACCGGTCGGCACCGAGCCGGTCACCGAGACCTTGGCCACGACATCATGGCCGACAAGGCCGGCGCCGACATCGCCATAGCCTTGCACAACATTGAACAGCCCGTCGGGCAGGCCGGCCTCTGAATAGATCTCGGCCAGCGCCAGCGCCGAAAGCGGTGTGTTCTCCGACGGTTTGAACACCATGGCATTGCCCATGGCCAAAGCCGGCGCCGACTTCCAGCCGGCGATCTGGATCGGATAGTTCCAGGCGCCGATGCCGACGCAGACGCCGAGCGGCTCGCGGCGCGTGTAGGCGAAGGGCCCGCCGAGATCGATCATCTCGCCATTGAAGGCGGCGACCGCTCCGGCGAAATATTCCAGGCAGTCGGCGGCCGAAGGGGCGTCGGCCACCAGCGTTTCCTGGATCGCCTTGCCGGTGTCGAGCGTCTCGATGCGGGCCAGATCGGCATTGCGCGCGCGCAGAATGTCGGCAGCGCGGCGCAGGATGCGGCCGCGTTCGACGGGCTTCAACCGTGCCCAGGCAGGCTGCGCGGCCCGGGCGGCTTCGATCGCCAGCTCCAGCACATTGGGCGTTGCCGAATGCAGCGTGGCGATGATCTCGCCGGTGGCCGGATAGATCACCGGCAGTGGCGCGCCGCCTTCGTCCTCGACGTAGCGGCCGTTGACATAGTGCGATGCCGTTGGCTGGGCGCGCATGGCTTTCTCCGGAACTGTTGGCCGATCGAACGGTCTGTCCGACAATGCCCTATCGGTCCGCCACCTGCCAGCGCGGATTGATCCACGGTTCCTGGTTGGATGGCGCCAGCGGCGTTCGGCCAAGGATGTGGTCGGATGCCTTTTCGCCGGTCATGATCGAGGGCGCGTTGAGGTTGCCGTTGGTCACCCGCGGAAAGATCGAGGAGTCGGCGACGCGCAGCCCCTCGACGCCGATCACCCGGCATTCCGGATCGACGACGGCCGTAGGATCGTCCGCTCGGCCCATCCTGCAGGTGCCGCAAGGATGATAGGCGCTCTCGGCATGGTCGCGGATGAAGGCGTCGAGCTCGTCGTCCGTCTGCACATGGCTGCCCGGTGAAATCTCCTTGCCGCGAAAGCCGTCGAAGGCCTTCTGGCCGAAGATCTCGCGCGTCAGCCGGACGCAGTGGCGGAACTCGCTCCAGTCGTCCGGATGCGACATATAGTTGAAGCGGATAACCGGCTTGGCCTTCGGCTCGGGCGAGCGCAGGCTGACCGATCCGCGGGACTTCGAGCGCATCGGGCCGACATGCGCCTGGAAGCCGTGCGACTTCGCCGCCGACTTGCCGTCATAGCGCACGGCCGCCGGGATGAAGTGATACTGGATATCGGGGTAGTCGACGCCGGCCTGCGAACGCACGAAGGCTGCCGCCTCGAAATGATTGGTGGCGCCAAGGCCGGTCTTGAAGAACAGCCATTGCGCGCCGATCAGCGCCTTGGAGAAGGGATTGAGCACTGAGTTCAGCGTGATCGGCTTGGTCGATTCCTGCTGGATATAAAGCTCCAGATGGTCCTGCAGATTGGCGCCGACGCCCGGCCGGTCGGCGACCACCTGGATGCCGTTTTCCTGGAGATGCGCGCCCGGACCGATACCTGACAGCATCAGGATCTTCGGCGAATTGATCGACGACGCCGCAACGATCACTTCACGCCGCGCCTTAACGACCTGAATCTTTTTGTCAGCTTCGATCTCGACGCCGATCGCACGTTGATTCTCGATCACAACGCGCCGGGCGAAGCCTTTGAGCAGGCCGACATTTCCGCGTCTGAGAGCCGGCTTCAGATACGCATTCGCCGCCGACCAGCGGCGGCCGCCCAGAATGGTCTGCTCCATCGGTCCGAAACCTTCCTGCTTCGAGCCGTTATAGTCGTCGGTGAGCTCGAAACCGGCCTGGCGGCCCGCCTCGACGAAGGCGCCGTAGAGCGGATTTTTCCGCGTGCCGCGCTGCACATGCAATGGTCCGCCTTTGCCCCGCCAGCCGTCCTCGCCGCCGTCGGAATCCTCCATGCGCTTGAAATAGGGGAGCACGTCGGCGAACGCCCAACCGGCGGCGCCCTGTTCGGCCCAGTGGTCGAAGTCATGCGCATGTCCGCGCACATAGACCATGCCGTTGATCGAGGACGAGCCGCCGAGCACCTTGCCGCGCGGGGTGGCAAGAACGCGACCGCCGAGATGCGGCTCGGGCTCGCTCGCAAAACCCCAGTCGTAGAGGCTCATATTGAGCGGGATCGACAGCGCCGACGGCATCTGGATCAACGGCCCCATATCGGTGCCGCCGAACTCGATGACGATCACCGAGTGCTTGCCGTCTTCCGACAGCCGGTAGGCCATGGCCGAGCCGGCGGAGCCGGAGCCGATGATGACGAAATCCGCTTCAAGCATTGTTCATGTGCGCCATAAAGTCGGCGAGCGAGACATTGCCGCCGGTTGCAACCACAAGGACGGTCTTGTCCTTCACATCCACCTTGCCGCCGAGCAGCGCCGCGAGCGACGCCGCGCCGGATGGCTCCAGCACCAGCTTCATCCGCTCGAAGGCGATCTTCATCGCCCGCCGCACCGAGGCGTCGTCGACGGTGACGCCGCGCACCCCGGCAGCGCTCACCGCCGCGAAGGGCGCGTCGCCGGGCTTGCGCGCCATCAGCCCGTCGCAGATCGATTTCGGCCCGATCGGCATGGTCTCGATTGCGCCATGCGCCAGCGACGAGCCCATGCCGTTGAAACCTTCCGGCTCGACGGCAATGATCTCGGTCTTGGGCGACAGATAGTGGAAGGCCAGCGAGACGCCGCCGATCAACCCGCCGCCGCCGACCGAGCAGAACACCAGGTCGGCCTGCGCCTTCTTCATTGCCAGCTGGTCGAGCGCTTCAAGTCCCGCGCCGGCCTGGCCGGCGACGATCTCAGGATCGTCGAAGGGATGCAGCAAGGTGAGGTGCTCGCTCTCGGCGATCTCGCGCGCCTTTGCAGCCGCAACTTCCTCGCGGGCCCGTTCGCCATGATCCGTCAGCACCACGCGCGCGCCATAACCGGCGGTCGCGTCGCGCTTGGCGGCGGGCGCGTCGATCGGCATGACAATGGTGACGGGGATGCCCAGCGCCTGGCCGGCCGCCGCCAGCCCTTGCGCGAAATTGCCGGAGGAATAGGCGACGACTCCCTTTTTCGCTTCACCCGGCGAAAGCCGGTTCAACCGCCAATAGGCGCCGCGCACCTTGAAGGAGCCGGCCCATTGCAGCGACTCCGGCTTGACGAAGATCCGCGCTGCACCCGTCTCTTTTGCGAGCGCCGCCGACTCCAGCAGCGGCGTCACCTGCGTGGCCGTCGAGGTGACGGCATAGGCCTGTTTCAGATGGTCGAGGGTGGGAACGAGAACGTCAGCCATTATTCGCCTCTCGGATAGCGTTTGCTCTCTTCGAGATTGTCGAGGTTCATGTGGTTGCGCATGTAGCGTTCCGACGCCTTCTGCAGCGGCTGGAAATCCCACGGGTAGTAGGCGCCGTTGCGCAGCGCCGGATAGACGACCCAGCGGCGCGCCTGGCTTTCGCGCACGGCGGCGTCGAAGGCGGCCAAGTCCCAGCGGGCCCTGACCTTGTCCATGAACGCCGCCACCAGGGCTGCGTTCGCCGGATCGTCGGCGAGGTTGTCACGCTCGAGCGGATCGGTATCGAGATCGAACAGCTGCGGCGCGTCGAGCTCGCAATGGACGAATTTGTATTTGCCGTCGCGCATCGCGACCAGCGGCGCATAGGAGCCTTCGGCCGCATACTCCATCAGCACCGGCCCGCTTCGCGCTTTGCCGTCGAGCAGCGGCAGCAGGGACTGACCGTCGGTCCACGGTTCGATTGCCGCGATGTCGATGCCGGCGAGGTCGCAGAGCGTCGGCGTCACGTCGAGATTGGAAACCGGCACCTTGATCAGCCTGGCCGGAACGCCCTTGCCGGCGATCATCAGCGGCACGCGGGCAGATCCCTCGAAGAAGCTCATCTTGAACCACAGGCCGCGCTCGCCCAGCATGTCGCCATGATCCGAACAGAACAGGACAGTGGTGTCGTCGAGCATGTGGGTACGCTTGAGAACGTCCAGGAGTTCGCCGAGCTTGTCGTCGACATAGGAGATGTTGGCGAAATAGCCGCGTCGGGAACGGCGGACCTGCTCGGGGGTGATCTCGAACGAAGCATAGTCGCTGGCGCCGTAGAGCCGTTGCGAATGCGCATCCTGCTCGTCATGCGGGATGAACGGGGTTTCAGGATCGAGCGCCTGGCAGTTCTCGTAGAGATCCCAATACTGCTTACGCGCCACGTAGGGGTCGTGCGGATGCGACAGCGAAACGGTTAGGCACCAGGGGCGATGACCCGCGTCGTCCTGCTCGCGCGACAGCTGGTAGAGCTTTTGCATGGCAAGGAAGACGACCTCGTCGTCATACTCCATCTGATTGGTGATCTCGGCGACGCCGGCGCCGGTGACCGAACCCAGATTGTGATACCACCAGTCGATGCGCTCGCCGGGCTTGCGGTAATCCGGCGTCCAGCCGAAATCGGCGGGATAGATGTCGGTGGTCAGGCGTTCCTCGAACCCGTGCAACTGGTCGGGCCCGACGAAATGCATCTTGCCGGACAGGCAGGTGTAATAGCCGGCGGCGCGCAGATGGTGGGCGAAGGTAGGAATGGAAGAGGCGAACTCGGCGGCGTTGTCATAGACTCCCGTGCGCGAAGGCAATTGCCCGCTCATGAACGAAGCGCGGCCAGGCGCGCAGAGCGGCGAGGCGGTGTAATTGTTGGCGAAGCGCGCCGAGCGCGCGGCAAGCGCCTTCAGGTGCGGGGCATGCAGGAAGTCCGCCGGGCCGTCCGGAAAGAACGTGCCGTTGAGCTGATCGACCATGACGATCAGGAAATTGGGTCGCCGGGTGGTCAAGGCAGGCTCCGTCCATTGAGCTTGGTTTCGAGATAGTCTTCCACGAGCGCGATCGCGGTCTGCGCGTCCGGCACGCCGTCCTTCAGCGCGCGGCGGATATAAAGCCCGTCTATCAGTGCAGCGGTCGCTTCCGCCACGCGGTCGGCCTCGATCCGAGGCAGGATGCCGGTCAGCCCGCTCATCAGGTTCGAATGGAGCCGCCGCGCATAGATGCGCAGCAGCCGCCGCAGCTCAGTCGATTTCTGCGCCTCGACATAGAAGGCGAGCCAGGCGGCGATGATCTGTGGCTGGAACTGCTCGTCGGAAAAGCTGACGGCGACGACGGCCGAGACGCGCTGGCGCGGCGTCGCGGCAAGACCGAACGCGCGCCTTGTGTCGGTGTTGAGCTCGGCGAGGATGTGCCGCATCGTTGCGAAGAGCAGCTCGTCCTTGGCGCCGAAATAGTGATGCGCCAGCGCCGACGACACCCCGGCGCGCCCGGCGATCTCCGACATCGTCACGTCCAGCGATCCGCGCTCGCCGATCGCCGAGATCGTCGCGTCGATCAGCGCCTTGCGGCGCACTGGCTCCATTCCGATTTTCGGCATTTTGGGGTCCGATTCCAGAGCAACTTATTTTTTATTGACGAGTCAATCAATAAAAAATCGCGTTGGGATCAACCGATCGTGTCGCTCTGGCCCATGGCATGGGGCTGGAAACGGTTCATTATTGAACAATATTGAATCACGTGCCGCACGCGATCGTGCTAGGCTGCGGCACTGATGGAGGTTGCCATGACCGCATGCATCGTCGGCTGGGCGCATTCGCGCTTCGGTAAGCTCGAAGGCGAGACGCTGGAGAGCCTGATCACCAAGGTCGCCGTCGAGGCGCTCGATCATGCCGGCATCGGCCCGGACGATGTCGACGAGATCGTGCTTGGCCATTTCAACGCTGGCTTCTCGCCGCAGGATTTCACCGCAAGCCTCGTGCTCCAGGCCGACGACCGGCTGCGCTTCAAGCCGGCGACGCGCGTCGAGAACGCCTGCGCCACCGGCTCGGCCGCCGTCCGTCAAGGCATCCGCGCGATCGACGCCAACGCCGCTCGCATCGTGCTGGTGGTCGGCGCCGAGCAGATGACGACCACGCCCGGACCCGAGATCGGCAAGAATCTCCTCAAGGCATCCTATCTGCCGGAAGATGGCGACACGCCGGCAGGCTTCGCCGGCGTCTTCGGCAAGATCGCGCAGGCCTATTTCCAGCGCTATGGCGACCAATCGGACGCACTTGCCATGATAGCCGCCAAGAACCACCGGAATGGCGTCGACAATCCCTATGCCCAGATACGCAAGGATTTCGGCTACGAGTTCTGCCGCCAGGAGAGCGAGAAGAACCCGTTCGTCGCCGGTCCGCTGAAGCGCACCGATTGCTCGCTGGTCTCCGACGGCGCCGCGGCGCTCGTTCTCACCGACACGGCGACGGCGCTGAAGATGCGCCGCGCCGTGACTTTCCGCGCCAACGAGCATGTCCAGGATTTCCTGCCGATGTCGAAGCGCGACATCCTCTCCTTCGAGGGTTGCGAGCGCGCCTGGGAGCAGGCGCTGAAGAAGGCCGGCGTGACGCTCGACGACCTCTCCTTCGTCGAGACACATGACTGCTTCACCATCGCGGAGCTGATCGAATACGAAGCGATGGGGCTCGCCAAGCCAGGAGAGGGCGCCAAGCTGGCGCTGGACGGCACGACGGCAAAGGACGGGCGCCTGCCGGTCAATCCGTCCGGCGGCCTGAAGGCCAAGGGCCACCCGATCGGTGCTACCGGTGTCTCGATGCATGTGCTGACAGCCATGCAGCTCACCGGCGAAGCCGGCGGCATCCAGGTGCCGGGCGCAAAACTCGGCGGCATCTTCAATATGGGCGGCGCGGCCGTCGCCAACTACGTTTCCATCCTCGACCGGATCAGGTAGAAGCGGCCCGCATCAAGCGCGCCCTCCTTGGGCGGCGCGTGCGGGAGGCAACATGACAAATCCGGTTCTGGTCGAGGTCACGCGCGGCGCTGTGGTCGAAAGCGGGCACCGCGGCGCGGTTTCCATTTTCGACGCCGACGGCAAGGCCGTTTGGGAGATCGGCGATACGGACCGCCCGGTGTTCCCGCGCTCGGCGGTGAAAGCAATCCAGGCATTGCCGCTGGTGGAATCGGGTGCCGCCGATGCCTACGGCTTCGGCAACCGCGAGCTGGCGCTGGCCTGCGCCTCGCATTCGGGCGAGCCGGCCCATGTCGAGCTGGCCACGGCGATGCTCGCCAGGGCGGGCCTCGACAGGAAGGCGCTGGAATGCGGCGCGCACTGGCCCTTGAGCCACGAGGCCACCATCGCGCTTGCTCGCGCCGGCAACGTGCCGAATGCCTTGCACAACAACTGCTCCGGCAAGCATTCCGGCTTCCTCTGCACCTGCGTGCATGCCGGCATTTCCCACGGCGGCTATGTCAAGGCCGGCCACGCTTTGCAGGAGATGGTCCGCGACGCCATGCAATCCGTGACGGGCGCGGCGCATGACGTCGACCATTGCGGCATCGACGGCTGCTCGATCCCGACCTACGCCGTGCCGTTGAAGAATTTTGCTCAGGGCTTTGCCCGCATGGCGACGGGCAGCGGCTTTGCGCCCGAGCGCGCCAAGGCGGCGAAGCGGCTGCTCTCGGCCTGCATGGCCGAGCCGTTCCTGGTCGCGGGCACCGGCAGGGCGGACGTCGCGCTGATGCAGGAGGCACCGGGTCGCATCTTCGTCAAGACCGGCGCCGAAGGCGTCTATTGCGCGGCATTGCCCGAACTTGGCCTCGGCATTGCCTTGAAATGCGATGACGGCGCGGGCAGGGGGGCCGAAGTGATGATCGCCGCAGTGCTGGCGAAGTTGCTCCGCGACGATGAGGCGGTTGCGACAAGCCTCGCCGAGCTCGCCCATCCCGCAATCGAAAGCCGCATAGGTGCCAAGGTCGGCTTGCTGCGGCCGACAGCGGCGCTCAACTAGCTGTCTTCAGCGACAGCACCAAAGTCATCGGATTTTTTGGGGAAGCCTGGAAGCCGTAGCGCTCATAAAACATCTTGGCTTCATCCGATATGGCATGAACCAGGAGACCGCGAATGCCGAGAATGGCTGCCGCTTGGCCCGTCCGCAGCACCGCGTCCTGCAGCAGAGCAACACCCAGACCCTTGCCTTGCCAGTTCGCATCGACAGCCAAACGGCCAAGCACAGCCACAGGCACGGGATCGGGCATATTGCGGCGGATCGAACCAGGCGCATCCGCCAGGTCAAGTCCGCCCGATGAAAGGCAGTAGTAACCGACGACGTGCGTCCCTTCCGCAACCACATAGGTTCTGGACGCCCCGCTGACTTGATTGGCGCGCGCCCGCCGTCGAAGCCACTGATCCAGGCTGTCGGTCCCGCTTTGAAAAAGGTCGAGTTCGTGCACACCGGCTAACAGGGCTGGCGCCGAAAGCATCAGTCCCGCCAGGGCCTGGGCGCATTCATCAGGCGGGCGAATCCCTCGCCGCTCGGCGGCTGGTCGAGGATATCGAGATAGTGCTGATAGCTTTCTGCATCGACCTTGACGAGCGTCTGGTCGAGCAGCGTGTCTTCGGCTGCACGGTAGGCGGCGTCGATCATGAAGTCGGAGCGGGTTTTCCCCCGTATCTTCGCGGCGCGGTCGATCAGGATGCGGATATCCTCGCGGATGCGCAGATTGACGGGCTTGGCGTGGATGTCCTGGTTTTTGGTGGCCATGGTGATGTATCCTTCCATTACCGATATAGCATTTTTGCATACACAATGTGTATTTAAATCTGAGATTGCCAATTTTCATCGCTGGCGACCTGGACGGCGCCGGTTCTACGCAAAACCGAACAGCAGCGAGTTCATGTTTCTGCTAGTCTCCCTTACCATCAATCGGATGCTGGGCGGTGGCTATGCTGGAAGCGGACAAGGTGTTTGCCGGGTCGATCCCGGAAAATTACGATCGCCATATGGTGCCGTTGATTTTCGAGGCCTATGCCGCGGAGACCGCGCGGCGGGCGGCGTCCTTCTCACCTTTGGCCATTTTGGAAACCGCCGCGGGCACAGGGGCCGTCACCCGCGCCTTGGCGCCAAAACTTTCTCCGGACGCCAGCTATGCCGTAACCGACCTCAATCAGCCGATGCTCGATTATGCGGCTTCGCGCCAGGGGCCCGACAGCCGCATCGCATGGCGTCAGGCGGATGCCCTGAATCTGCCCTTCGAGGATGCCGCCTTCGACCTCGTCTGTTGTCAGTTCGGCGCCATGTTCTTTCCCGACCGTTCCGCTGCCTATCGCGAAGCAAAGCGGGTGCTGAAGCCCGGCGGACATTTCCTCTTCAGCGTCTGGGATCGCATCGAGGAGAATGCATTCGCCGATGACGTGACGAATGCTCTCGTCAGGATTTTTCCGCACGATCCGCCGCGCTTTCTGGCGCGCACGCCGCACGGTTACCACGACAAGGACCTGATCCGCAGCGACCTCGAAGCCGCGGGATTTTCCGATGTGACGATCGACACCAGAGCCGAGCAGAGCCGCGCATCCTCGCCGCGCGTTCCCGCCGTCGCCTACTGTCAGGGCACCCTGCTTCGCAACGAGATCGAGGCCAGGGAGGCAGGACGGTTGGCGTCCGCAACCGACTACGCCGAGTCCGTGATCGCCGACAGACATGGCCGCGGTGAAATTGCCGCCAAGATCCAGGCGCACATCATCGTGGCCTCGATCTAACTGACCTTGTTGCGCTCGACGGTGAGATGCGCGTAACCGGTATCGGTCAATCGGGTGAGGTCCCCGGTCACCGGATCGGCCCAGCGCTGGCCGATGATGGCGCCGTGTTGCGCGCCGTCGATGACGTTGTCGGAGATGACGGCGCTGCCGGAGCCTTCGACGACCGAAACGACGATGCCGGTGCCCGCCTTGCGGATGACGTTGCCTGTCGCCACGACATTGCGCAGATAAGGGCCCCAGCCGAGCTGCATGCCATAGAGCGGCGCGTTCTCGACGACATTGCCGGAGACGGTGGTGTCGGCCTCGGCGCTGATGCCGACGCCGAAGCCAGGCGGGTCGGCGGTGTAGGGGCCAGTGGTCGAGAGGTTGCGCACGATATTGTTCGAGCAGACCGCCATCCGCCCGCCTTCGTTGAAATTGACGATCGAGATCCCGTTGGCGGCGCCGTCGACCAGATTGTTGCTGATGATCGCGCCTTCGAAGGAGAATTCCGAATAGATTCCGGTCTCGCCCGAGCGCGAGCAGGTGTTGCCGGTGATCTGCAAATTGCTTGAGCTGTTGGCGCGGACCGCGGTGAAGGCACAGTCGGAGACGACGTTGCCGGAGATGATGACATTGTCGGCGCGGAAGGCATTGATGCCGTTGCCGTTCTGCCCGGTGCCGCCGCTGCGCGCGCCGATGCGCTGGACACGGTTGCCGCTGACGATGGTGCCGTCTTCCGCCGCCTGCCAGCGATGCACCAGGATGCCGCCATTGGCGCAGTCCGAAACGCTATTGCCGGAAATCTCCAGCCCGCCGGCCTCGACCGAATAGATGCCGGCATCTGCAGCACCTGAAATATCGGAGCGGCCGACGCGGCCGACGGCATGCTCGAGCGCCAGCCCGTTCTTGCCGCTGCCGGTCACCTGGCAATTGTCGATGACCAAGTGCGCGACACGGCGCAGGTCGAGCAGCCCTTGCGTGTAATCGGCCAGCCAGCGGTTGGCGCCGTCGAGCACCAGGCCGCTGAGCTCGATGTGCTCGGCTTGTTCGGCCATCATCAGATGGCCGTTGCCGCCGTAGACGATGCGCGTCGCGCCGGGCACGCCCGACAGGCGCACGCGTGCGGGCAGCTTCAGGTTTGAGACGAGATAGCTGCCGGGCGGCAGGAATATCGGCTGGTCGCGGTCACTGGCCTCGGTCAGCATCCTGGCGAAAGCCTTGCTCTGGTCGTCGACCGCGCCCGGCTGCACGCCGATCTCGGTGGCGTTGATCGAGCCGCGCATCGCGGCCATCTCGATGCCCGGCAGCGGCTTGGCCGATGCCTTGCCGGCGAGGACGCCGGCGACGGCGAAGCCGGCGGTCCGGGCAAGCAGCGTTCGTCTGTTCAACATCGGCACAGGTCCTGGCGTTTCGCCCTGTCAGTCGCAGGAATCGTGCCAAGGCGGGCTCATCGGCAAACCGCTTGTGCAGTCGCCTCGCCAAGCCTAAGTTCACCGCATGAGCAGAGCTTTCACGCGCGAAGAAGACAGCGAGAACGCCATTGCCGGCGTCGGCGAACGGCCGGTCAGCACGCACCGCAATCTTGTGACGGAGCGCGGCCTGGCGATGATCGAGGACAACCTCGCCGAGCTGCGCGACCTGATGGCCAAGGCTGAAAGGCGCGGCGACCGCGAACGCCTCGCTGTCGTGTCGCGCGATCTGCGCTACTGGACCGCGCGGCGCGAAAGCGCGGAGCTTTCGGTGCCGGAGCCGGGCAGCGACGTGGTGCGCTTCGGCATGGGCGTCACCCTGGAAGGCGATGACGGCAAGAAGGTGCATTGGCGCATCGTCGGCGAGGACGAGGCCGATCCCTCGAAGGGCAGCATTTCCCATGTCTCGCCGATGGCCGTGGCGCTGTTCGGCAAGAAGATCGGCGAGGTCGTCACCGTCAACGGCAAGGAATGGGAAATCGTCAAGCTCTCGGACAAGGCCGAGAGCTAGTCTTCGAGCTTGACGACATGGTCGCGGAAGAAGGCGGCCGCCCCAGGCTCATCGATCTGACCTGCGGCGACACCCATGACGAATTCGTAGATCGTGCCGTTGTCCGCCATCAGGTCGTAACCGTTGATGATCAGGAACGCGCCGGCTGCAACCATGGCCGTGCGCTTGTTACCATCAACGAACGCATGGTTCCTCGCGATGCCGAAGATATACGCCGCAGCCAGATCCTCGACAGACGGGTCACCATAGTTGGCCTTGTTCTCGGCGCGGGCTAGCGCGGATTCAAGGGCGTTCTCGTCCCTCAAACCCTGTGCACCGCCATGCCGACGCAATTGCTCGGCATGCATCGCTTCGACTGCGCGACGCGACAGAAACTGCCAGCTCATTCCGCAAGCTTCTGAAGCGCGACTTTGTATTTGTCCATGACCTTGCGGGCAGCTTCCATTTGCCGCTCGAAGCTGTCGTCCACCGGCTCAAGCGCAATGCCCTTGTCCGTTTCAACGATCTGAAGCTGGTCACCCGCCTTCATGTTCATGCGATCGAGGAGTTCCTTGGGCAGGATCACGCCTTCGGAATTGCCGATCTTTCGAATGATGGTGTTCATGGTGCTGCAGTCCAGTTGCAACGTAGATTATAACCTAAACACCGTGTTGTTGCAACAGACATTATAACCCAGTGCAGCCCATGAACCAGCCAACGTCCGCGATTAACCGCGACGATTTATCCTCGTCATACACGGGCGGAGCAGGAGCAAAGCTCCTGCGCAGACCCGAGGATCCATTCCGTGACGCTTGTACGGATCAAAACGATGCGGAACCAGGCGCTTATCCAGTCCAGTGACAAGGCTCGATAGCGTCCGGACGATTAGGCGACCATTCTGAGGTGTCGCGTTCCTTCGCAGACGTCACGGAATGGATCCTCGGGTCTGCGCGACGGAGCTTCGCTCCTGCTCCGCCCGTGGATGACGAAGGGAGGGGATGCTTCGGCCAATCGCGGACATTGGCCGCCGCTATTACCGAACCCTCGCTCAATCAGCCAACAACCGATCCATCAGCCGGTTGGCCGCTTCCGGGATGACGGTCCCTGGCGGGAAGATCTCCGCCGCGCCTGCGGCCAGCACCGCGTCATAGTCTTGTGGCGGGATGACGCCGCCGGCGACGATTAGCATATCGCCATGGCCAAGCTTCCTCAGCGCGTCCTTGAGCTCGGGGATCAGCGTCAGGTGCCCGGCCGCGAGCGACGACGCGCCGATGATGTCGACATCGTGCTGCACCGCGAGTTTCGCGATCTCATCCGGCGTCTGGAACATCGGCCCGACGGTCACGTCGAAGCCCAGATCGGCGAATGCGCTGGCGATCACCTTCTGGCCGCGGTCATGGCCGTCCTGTCCCATCTTGGCGACCAGGATGCGCGGCTTGCCGCCGGATTTCTTTTCGAACGCTTCGATCTTCTCCTGCAGCCGCTCAAGCGCCGGGTTGTCGCCAAGCGCCTCGCGATAGACGCCGGAGATCGTCTGCACCGCCGCCGTGTGGCGGCCGAATACTTTTTCCAGAGCCAGCGAAATCTCGCCGACGGTAGCGTTGGCGCGCGCCGCGCGGACCGCGAATTCGAGCAGGTTCTCGCCGCCCTCGGCGGCACGGGTCAGCGCCGCCAGCGCACCCTCCAGCGCCGCGACGTCGCGTGTGCCTTTCAGCCGCTGCAGCTTCGCCAATTGCCTGGCCTTCACCTCGGCATTGTCGATCTTCAGCACATCGACCTCAATATCCGCTTCAGGCCGGTGTGCGTTGACGCCGACCAGTACCTGCTCGCCGGAATCGATGCGCGCCTGGGTACGCGCGGCCGCCTCCTCGATGCGCAGCTTCGGAATACCCTTCTCTATCGCCGCCGCCATGCCGCCGAGGCTTTCCACCTCCTCGATATGGGCGAGCGCGCACGCCGCCAGGTCATGCGTCAGCCGCTCGACATAGGCCGAGCCTCCCCACGGATCGATCATGCGCGTGGTGCCGGATTCCTTTTGCAGG